>JASEGY010000001.1:0-22906 GCA_030019105.1 bacterium
ATTATCAATCTGCATACTATACTTGCTTATTGTCAATCAAGACTGTCCAGAAATTACCCTTATTCCAGATATGAAAGCACGAGGTCTGATCTTGCTGCTCTTTTGAGCCATACTTTGACCAGAAAGTGTCCACTGATCTTGACCCTATTTAGGAACTGATGAAAAGATTATGAGACGTTTCAGGGAAGTGGCCGAATCTATCGGGAAGCACTTCAACTTCTTTAATAACGACAGGTTCCATCAGTCCCTGAAGTACAAAACGCCGAGTTCAGTCTACTTTAATTAAATTTCTGCGTTTTGTGCAGACGCAGCCTGTGGAATTGTGGAAAACCGCTCACTCCACCTGGGGATAACTTGTTGAAAAATGTCTTTTTATTTTTCAACAAGTTACCCACAGGCTCCGTAAACACGAGCGGTTTACCACAATTCCACAGGCTCTACTACTACTAAATTTTTTAAAAAATACTACTTGGAAAAAAAAGGTTTTGATCATCGTTTCGGCCACTCAAGTCGAAAATGGGAAATGGGAAATCAGGAAATGGAAAGTATCTTGATTTACTTTCTATTTCCCATTTCTTACTTTCTAATTTTTAAATGGCCGAAACGATGAACAAGGCCAGTTAGTCACAAACCCAAAGGAGGTCATTTTATGAACGCTGATGCACAATTAAAGACTCAATTAAAAGAACTCAAACTTCCCGGTATGTTAGAAAACCTTGAGCTTCGCATTTTGGAAGCGCAACAAAATCAATTGGCTTATTCTGAATTCCTATCAATGCTCCTCAATGATGAAATCGAAACCAGAAATATGAGGAAATTAGCCAGGCTTATTCGCCAGGCCGGCCTGGGAACTGAAAAAACTCTGGAAACTTTTGACTTCTCGTTTAATCCATCAATCAACGCCGCCCATATTCGTGAATTGGCTACGTGTCGATTTATTAAAGGCGGGGAAGGTGTCTTTTTCATTGGCCCTACCGGCACTGGAAAAACGCACCTGGCCAAGGCCCTTTGCCATCAAGCATGTCGAAATCACTTTACCGTTGCCTTTTACAAATCCCACCATTTTTTCAATGAACTTAATAAGGCTGACTTTAAAGACCAACTATCTAAGTTTATCACCCACCTCATTAAAGTCGACCTGCTTGCCATTGATGATTTTGGCTTCAAAAAAATTAATCAACAATCGGCTGAATATCTTTATGAAATTGTAGACACCAGATATTCAGTTAAACCCATCATCCTCACCAGTAACCGAGCCATCAACGATTGGCCGGCGATTTTCCCCGATCCGGTAATCGCCAATGCTATCCTGGATCGTCTGGCTCATAATTCCTATCAAATTATTATTAAAGGAGAATCATATCGAAAAAAATCCAAACCGCAATTTCAAAATGCTTAGCAAATCAAAACGCTTAACAAAAAAATTAGCCTGAGAATTTAAAACGCTTGACTTTAAATTTCAGACCCATTATACTATCGCTAAACAGCAAAACAGGTGGGGGAATCTTCGTGACCCTGATGGGGGAATATGATGGCCCTCGACAATTTCCTCTTTTCTCAAGCTAAGCCGGGGTGGCCTGGCAAAATTTGAGAATTCACGGGTCAATCTTTTTAACCTCTCTATTTCTTCGAGGATAATTTCACTATCCTCCTCAAGGACTTCTTCAAATTCCGGCTTCCCCCACTTCTTCTTTATTCTCTCGATGGACAACTGAATCGGGGTGAGGGGGTTTTTGACTTCATGCGCCAGAACCTGGGCCACATCTCGCCAGGCAGCCACTCGCTCAGCTTTTCGTAGTTCTGCTTGAGCATTTCTTAGCGCTGCCACCATGTGATTGAAGGCATCAATCAATCGAGAAACCTCACCTGGGGCTCCATTCATTTTGAGCCTCTCTCCTAAGTTGCCTTCAGCGATTGATTTAGCAGCAAGAGTGAGTCTCTCAAGAGGTTTGGTTAAGTGGCGGATAAAAAGCCAGATTAAGACCGAGGAAATAGCAAAGGCAAGAACGGAAAGGAGGACACCAAACCTTATGATTTCTCTCTTCAGCGGGAGCTGCAAGGCCTTCAGTTGGCGATATTCCTGGAGCGCCTCCTCTACCTCAAGCTTCAAATCAGGTGAAGGGGCATGAGCTAATACTCGTTCTAATGTTTCCTCGGTCGATTTTTTTGTCCAGAGGTCAATTGAGGTAGAGATCAATTTAAGAGAGAAAGCCGTAAGAAAGAGAATGGACAGCAAAAGCACCAGGCTCGAGACTAAAATTACCCGTGCCCTGAAGCTCAGGTATGTACCTATTCTCTTAATCGAATGAAACTTTTTGCGAAGCTTTAGGGATAACATTTTTCCAGAGGATCATCAATTCAAATTTTTCTTCCCGCATCCCGACGACCTCTATTGGATCAAGGGCTGCTTCTATCAATAAAATATATTTTTCCTCAAGATCTATCTCAGATGAAGGAAGAATTTCTATGGCTCTGAGTTCACTCATCCATCTATGCACCACTTCCAGGTCTTGCGTTTCCTTCCCGGCTTTTGTCTCTGAAAAGAAGACCACAAAACTTTTCTTTGAAAGATTGTATTTTACCTGGCGGATGACTTCAAGTTCTCTTGATTTTAATTTTCCCTGAAGGAGAGTGACCTTGAATCTGAGAGTAATTTTGGTTCCACTCAGGATCAGATCATCCAGGGCCTTTGGAAAACCATTCTCAAGCTTTGCATTTACTGTGAGGTAATCGGATGACAACCGGGCGCTCGGGCTTGTGATGTAAACTTTAGATGCAGATGGAGAAACAATTATAAGTATGTTACTTAATAATGCCATTACCCTGGCAATGGCCAGCAAAAAGTCCATGCTAAAGGTTTCCTCCCCTGTAACTGCTCAGGTAGATAGGCTGAAGGCTGCCTCTAAAGTAACCGTTCACAGGTTCCTGGGTCAACGTTCAGGGTTGTTGCGTCTTTCGGCCTTGTTCATCGCCAACCGGGGCGATAGAAACCAGGTTTCTTGAAGAAACCTGGTTTCTGGGCCTTGTTCATCGCCCGTCTTTCGCTACTTTCCTCAACCGTGAACCGTGAACCCGTGAACGCTTACCCTCTAAAAGCCTTCCACCTTCAGTCTATCTACCTGAGTAGTTATCCTCCCCTCTGAATTATATCTTGAAGAAGCCGTATTTGTCAAGATAAAACGCCGCCTTGCCTTTGAAGTGAAGGCCTTGATCATCGTTTCGTCCATTTGTAGTGGTCGAGCTTGCTCGACATTATGGCAGAGCAAGCTCTGCAACTACAAAGAAGTTCGTAAATGGCCGAAACAATGCCTGAATTAGGAAATGGGAAGTAACTTGATGTACTTCCTATTTCCCATTTATTACTTCCTATTTTTATCCGTGCCGGTTAGGGCTCAAATCTTAATGGGAGGGTATAGTAACAGGAAACCGGATGTCCACTAACCTTAGGTTCGGAGAATTGCCACCTTCTGGCTGCTTCCCTGGCCACACCGGCAAAGCCAAAGCCTTTCGGGTTTTCTTTCAAAATCTCTACCTCCTTTACTTTTCCTTCCAGTCCAACCAGAAGTCTAAGCAAGACTAATCCGGCCAGGTCAGACTCAGCGGCCACTTCAGGATATTCCGGTTCAAGGTAACTGATTACCTCCAGGGGATTATCCAGTGAAGAAGCCGCGTAGATTATCAGCTCACTTCCCTCTTCATCTCCTGTTAAACCGGCTGAGGTGTCGGCAGAAACTGCCGCCACTATTGTGTCCCATTCAATAGCGGCCAGAGGAACAATCTCTTCTGTCAATTGTGAATTGTCACTTATCTCTCCCCCCACCACCGAGCACCAGACGAAGGTAAGGCCCGGTAATCCGCACATCAGAACCACCTGAGACATCTACATCTTCCATCTCCCAGTCGGCTTTACCGGGTGAAAGGATGTAACCTGCCCGAAGACCAAAGAGCAATCCCCCTTCACCTTCTTTATCTCCACCAAATACCAGCAAATAATCTGCGCCCAGGGCAAGATTAAATAATAGCCCACCGGTGGACATACTTACTTCTCGTTTAGGCTCGGTACCGTCTAAAATCTTATCAAAGGTAGGAGCAGACCCTGTTGTTTCCCAGATCTTCAGGGAGAGGCCACCTCCGCCAAGACCCAAAAGGGGGAAGAGCCTGAAGTTCTTCTTAGAAAAGACTATGTAGCCTACATTGAAGAGCCCGTACCCACCGCTGAGGCTGGCCTTTTGGCCTTTTTGATTGGCGCTGATCGCATTTTGAGAGAATCCTCCTCCTTCACCACCAATGATTATTTTGTGTTCTCCGGCTACACCGTAGCCGCTGCCGCCATAGAAGGTAAAGTTGTCTTCAAACTCCTCAAACCCGCTTGCTTTCAACTTTGTTCCCAGATCACCTAAATCGATTCTATTCAGGCCATACATAAACCCACCACAACCATCATCTTTCTCGTGATGGCTATGGCCAAAGGATGCCGGGTCTCCATGAGCATATAAGATCTTAGCGCCCCCCAGAGTTACAACAACTACTACTACCACAAACACTTTCATCATCCTGGCAAACATTTTTTCGTCCTCCTTTCGGAAATAATAATTGGTGGCTACTTACCCTTCATTGAGGTTGCCTTCTCTTTACCTAATATAGCAAAATTTATGCCAAACCGAAATTTTTATCAGATAATCCCCAAAGGTTTGGATTTCTGGGGACTTAAGATTTTGAGGACAAATCAACCCTGTCACATTTTGGCGACAATCAAGGATTTTATTGTCTCATTTTAGAGACACTTCTGGGACATCATTGCGGTAGACTGGTTAAAGAATTTGTTTGACATATTCGTGATTATAGCGTAATATTTTAACAATGTTTAAATTAATCCTGGCCTCTTCTTCGCCACAAAGGGCTAAGCTACTGAAACAAGCCGGGTTTGACTTCGAGGTTATCTTTCCTGGAATTGAGGAAGAGCCTTCGGGAGTCACTAAATATCTTTCCCCTTCTGAATATGTTATGGCCCAGGCCATAGCTAAGGCAGCCGAAGTTGCCTCCAGGGTTAAAGAGGGGATAATCCTGGGAGCGGATACTATCGTTACCTGCCAGGGAGAGATTATAGGCAAACCCTTTAGCAGCGCCGAGGCAAGCCGGATGTTACACCAATTGCAAGGGACAACCCACGAGGTAATAACCGGGTTAGCTTTGTTCGAGGCAAAGAGCCGGCATAGATTGACTGACTATGTAGTGACCGAAGTGACTATGAAGTCCCTTACTGAGGAGCAAATCACCGATTATGTCTCTACTGGTGAACCATTAGGCAAGGCGGGCGGATTGGACGTGGCCGGCAGAGGGGCCGTCTTTATTGAAAAGGTGACCGGTTGTTTTTACAATCTATTGGGGCTGCCTGTGGCCAGGCTGGCTGATATGCTGGCTAAGGCTAAGCGCCTATCCCGAAACCGGGGCGATAGAAACCAGGTTTCTTAAAGAAACCTGGTTTCTGATCACGCAGGAGAGGTTTTGGGATAGGCTCTAAATGGTACAAGAGGGAGTTCTCTCATGAAAACAGTCGCTTTTAGAACCCTGGGATGCAAGCTTAATCAATATGAAACCCAGATTATCAGGCAAATGTTGATAGAAGCCAACTTCTCAGTGGTCTCCTTTGATTCACCGGCCGACCTCTATATTATTAACACCTGTACGGTCACTAACAGAAGTGACTGTAAATCAAGGCAGGCTATCCGGCAGGCTGTTCGAAGGACACAAGATCCAAAGGTAATTGTAACCGGTTGTTATGCCCAGACTAATTCCAAAGAGATTTCTCAAATCCCGGGGGTAGGCCTGGTCATAGGAAATAGTGAGAAATGGCGAATATTGGAATATTTGAACTCTGCCGGACTAAAAATAGGCAATATCTCGGATCAAAGCGAATTTGAGACCCCGGAGATCTCTGATTTTGGAGGAAATACACGGGCACTTATCAAGGTTCAAGATGGATGTAATTCACAGTGCAGTTATTGTAAAGTCCCTTTTGCCCGTGGGCCAAGCCGAAGCCAATCTCTATCCCGAATTATCGCCCAGGCAGAAAGGGCGGTAGAAAAGGGATATCAAGAAATTGTTCTTACCGGGGTTCACTTAGGCAGGTATGGAGAGGAACTAAAAGAAAAGGCCGGTCTGGTGGGACTTCTTAAGGCCTTAATGAAAGTCGAGAAATTGCCCAGGATAAGGTTGAGTTCTATTGAACCCACAGAAATATCGGAAACATTAATCAACCTTCTGAAAGAGAAAAAGATATGCTCCCACCTCCATATCCCGCTTCAGAGTGGGAGTGATCGGATACTGGAAAGGATGGGGCGGGGATATACGGCCTCTTTTTATAGAGAACTTGTCCTGAAACTTGACGATAGCATTCCCGGCATAGCTATTGGCTGCGATGTAATGGTGGGTTTTCCCGGTGAGACAGAGGAAGATTTCAACCACACCCTTAAACTTATAGAAAAACTTCCCGTGGCTTATCTCCACGTCTTTGAATATTCGGCAAGGCCCGGCACATTAGCGGCTACTTTCAAGCCTGAAGTCCCTCCTCAGGAAAAGAAGAAGCGAAGTGAGATACTAAGAAGGCTTTCGGCCGAGAAGTCTTTTTTATTCAGAAAAGGATTCGAAGGAAAAACTCTTTCGGTCCTTATTCTCAATACCCTGGATAAAGAGACAGGCTGTCTCCGGGGACTTTCAGATAATTATATCGAGGTTTTATTGCCGGGTGAGGGGCAGTGGGTTAATCGATTTGTGGAAGTAAAGATAACTGAAGTGACTCTTGAGAGAACCCTCGGAGAATTGGTAAATAAATAGGGTCAACGCGGATTCGAGGGGTAAGTTCTTCCCTTGAATAAAAATGCTGCAAAGCAGCAGAGGGATAGAGCCTGGGGTTTTAACCCCAGGGATGGGAGAACCACATTGAAGGCACCCTGAAGGGGTGCGGTAAGAGTAGATGTGCCGCGCCCCTTCAGGGCGCATCATTTTTTATCGGCATTGCTCCTGGGGGTTGAAACCCCAGGCTTCATGCCTTCACCGCTTTGCGGTGATTAGATAACTTTACCCCTCGAATCCGCGTAGAGCCAATAAATAAAACTTGACATTAAAGCCGTATTAGGGTATACTGTCAATGACTGATAGCCCTTCGGTGTTTTGGCTGGCGTGTTTGGTATGTGCCGCAGAGCCGCGGAGGATGCAGAGAAATGAA
The DNA here is from genome assembly GCA_030019105.1 of bacterium. Classification (GTDB taxonomy): domain Bacteria; phylum UBA9089; class JASEGY01; order JASEGY01; family JASEGY01; genus JASEGY01. The sequence goes on from JASEGY010000001.1 coordinate 7,226, forward strand.
TTAGCCCGGGAAGAGGGGCTTGTAAGTAGGAGGTAATATATATTGAAACGGACATTTCAACCCAATAATAGAAAGCGGGCCAAAACCCATGGTTTCAGGCTCAGGATGAGTACCAAAGCTGGAAGACAGATTATTGCCCGACGTCGGGCCAAAGGCAGAAAAAGGCTTACCGCCTGAATGAAAAATCTAAGGTTTACAAAAGAAGAACGGCTTCGGACCCCGGCTGACTTCAAATCCGTTTTTAATGCAAAAAAATCCTTCGCCAATCAGTTCCTGGTCATTTATGTCTTGAGAAAGGGCGGAGAGGGAAGAAGGATAGGTTTTTCGGTAAGTAGAAAGATAGGCAAGGCCGTGGTCAGAAATAAGGTAAGGCGTAGGTTACGTGAGATATATCGAACTCATAAGTATAGATTTAAATCCGGTACCGAACTGGTAGTTATTGCCAGACCCAAAATTGTTGAACTGAATTTCGAAGGGATAAAAAGGGCTTTTTGGGCTTTATGTCATCGAGCTAAAGTGCTAACTAAAAATGATCAAGATTATACTCCTTAAGTTGATCATTATCTATCAGAAATGTATCTCACCTCTCTTCCCATCTACCTGTAGATTTATTCCCACGTGTTCTACCTATGCCTACCAGTCTATCCAAAAATATGGTTTGATCAAGGGAGCCTGGCAAACATTGAAGCGGTTGGCGAAATGTCATCCGTTGGGGTCCGGTGGATATGACCCGGCCTAAGCAATTATTGGTGATTGGTAGTCTGGTATCTGGTAGTCTGGTAACCGCCAGTCATCAGACACCAGACACCAGACACCAGTCACCAGTCACCAGATAAAGGAAAGCAAAATCATGGAAAAAAGGTTAATCCTGGCTATCGCTATCTCGGCCCTGATCCTTATTTTATTCAACTACTTTTTTTCTCCGCCTCCTGAACAAGAAAAAATAGTAGAACCGGTTGTTGAAGCAGAAGGTGAAAAAAGCGCACAGATACCCTCTATTCCACCCAGTCCACTAAGTCCACTAAGTCCAGAGGTAGTGGAAAGCAAGCTTGAGCTATCGGAAGAGGATAGATTTATCAAGACTGATCTGCTCTACATTGAATTATCTCCGAAAGGAACGGTGAAAAGCTGGCAGCCTGTTCGATACAAGGAAGTGGGAGATGAGCTGGTGGATATTGTTCCTGTCCGCCTGGAAGACAATCTCCCTTTAGGAGTAAGGTTAGGAGATAGAGAACTTGTCCCTGCTGAGTTCCACATCCAGGACCAAAAAGTAAGGGAGTTTGTTTATCGATTGGATGAATTTCCGGGGGTAGAACTTTCAAAGAGGCTTTCCTTTAGACCTGACAGTTATGTGGTTGATTTAGAGCTTGAAGTCGTTAATAATTCTCCTGAAGAGGTAAAGATAACCGGACTTAATTTAGAGGGAGGAAGATTATATATCCCTGAATTGGAAAAAGAAGGACAACAATGGGGAGGACTCAACCAGGCCTATTATTCTCAGGGCAAAATGGCCAAGGTAGATTATGGAGGAGGAGGTTTTTTAGAAGGGATTTTAACGACAGTGGGGTTATTGGAACCCAGGGAGATTATAGACCAGACAAAGGACATCAAAGTCCCTCTCACCTGGATTACTCAGGGTAGCCGGTATTTCTTGACGGTTATTATGCCACAGACCCCCATTAGTGGGGCAACTTTCAAGCTTAGCCGGGAAGGGTGGTTCAGCATGAGGACTAATCTCCCTTCTATAGCTATCCCCTCCCATGGAAAGGAATCCTTTAAATTCCAAATCTATGGGGGACCGAGGGAACATGATGCCTTAATTTCTCTGGCAGAAGGGACAGGAGAGCTGCTCGATCTGTGGTCTATAGCTCTTTTAATGCTGAAGATATTAAATTTCTTCTATCAGATCAGTGGTAATTATGGAATAGCCATTATTCTCCTTACCATAGCGGTTAAGATTGTCCTCTATCCTCTAAATCAGAAAAGTTTCAAATCCATGAAGGCCATGCAGGAACTTCAGCCCCAATTAACCCGGTTAAAAGAGAAACACAAGAACGATAAAGAGGCATTGAACAGGGATATGATGGCCCTGTATAAGACACAGAAGGTCAACCCCTTAGGCGGATGTCTGCCCCTCTTGTTGCAGATGCCTGTTTTTATTGCCCTTTATTCTACTCTTTCCAAAGCCATGGAACTCAGGGGAGCGGAATTTATCCTCTGGATAGAAGACCTCTCGGCCAAGGATCCTTATTATGTTCTCCCTATCCTGATGGGGGGGTCTATGCTCATTCAGCAACGAATGACCCCGGCCGGTGATCCAACTCAGGCCAGGATGATGATGTTTATGCCGATCATCTTTACCTTTATGTTTCTATCTTTTCCCTCGGGGCTGGTTCTCTATTGGCTGGTTCAAAATATCCTTACTATTGGGCAGCAGTATCTGATTAACCGAAGTGTCGGAAAAAAATAAGGCATCCTAAGATTTTGGATTGCGGATTGCGAATTGCGGATTTAAAATAAGGCCTTGTTCATCGCCATTATTCCTATCAATCCATAAATCACAATCCGAAATCCGAAATCCGCAATCCGCAATTGAAAGAGGAGGTGAATTACTATGAAAAGGGTTTTAGAACAGGAAGGAACCACCCCTGAAGAGGCAATTGAAAAGGCCCTGGAAAGATTAGGAGTCTCTAAGGATAAGGCCAAAATTGAAATCCTGGATGAAGGGAGCAAAGGGCTTTTTGGATTAGTTGGGACAAAAAAGGCTAAAGTAAAGGTGAGCATAGAAGACCAGGGAGAAGAATTGGCCCAGGAGGTAACCCAGCGCATTCTCGATCTTATGGGAATAGAAACTAAGGTAGAAACAAAGGAAGTAGGAGAAAAAGTTGTCCTCGATATCAAGGGGGATAAAAGCGGGATATTGATTGGAAAAAGAGGGCAAACCCTTAATTCCCTTCAATACTTAGTTAATCTTATTATTAACAGAGAGAAGGAAGAGGGGCCTCGATCCAGGGTTATGCTTGATGTAGAAGACTATCGGGGACGACGGCAACAGACCTTGACTGACCTGGCCCATCGTTTAGCTGATCGCGTCATCAAAAGCGGCCGGGGGGTCACCCTGGAGCCAATGAGCCCGCATGAGAGACATATTATCCACCTTGCTCTTCAGGATTACGGCCAGGTAGCTACCAGGAGCGTCGGAGAAGGAAAGTATCGCAAAATTGTCATTGCTCCTCAAAGAGAGGAATCAAGGAGATAATGTTTTTTGATGATACCATTGCAGCCATCTCGACACCTTTAGGGGAGGGGGGCATTGGGATTGTTCGTTTAAGCGGCCATGAAGCGATTGCTATTGCTGAAGAGATATTCAGGGGAAAAGGGATTGTTTCCTCTTTACCCTCTCATACCATTCACTACGGTCGAATCATAGATCCAACAGCTAATAAAACCCTGGATCAGGTTCTTCTCACTGTGATGCGGGCCCCACGAACTTATACTAAAGAAGATGTGGTCGAAATAAACGGACATGGGGGCATTGTTGCCTTAAGGTCGATTTTGGAATTAACCTTAAGATTAGGGGCACGTCTGGCTGAACCAGGAGAGTTCACCCGGCGTGCCTTTTTAAATGGCCGTATAGACCTGAGCCAGGCGGAGGCAGTCATTGATCTTATCCGGGCACAGACCGAGGCCGGCGCAATGGTCGCCCTTCACCACATAGAAGGTGATCTTTTTCGAGAAGTTTCATCTGTCAGGGAGGAATTAATTAATATCCTGGCTGAGGTTGAGGCCTCCATAGATTTTCCTGAGGAAGACCTCGACTTTTGGGAGGGATCGGAGCTTCTCTCCAGGATAATCGCAGTCAAAGAGCGGTTGGCCGGATTGGTTGAAACCGCCAGGTACGGCCGGATCATCCGGGAGGGCATAAGCACGGTTATTATCGGCCGGCCTAACGTCGGAAAATCGAGCCTTCTAAACGCCCTTCTGGGTGAAGACCGGGCCATAGTCACCCCCATACCCGGGACGACCAGGGATACCATTGAAGAGGCAATAAATCTCAGGGGCATTCCCTTGAGGGTCATTGATACAGCCGGGTTGCGTCCCGGGGGAGATATAGTTGAAAAAGAGGGGCTTCGGAGAACCAAAAGGTCTCTGGAGCAAGCCGACTTGGTTCTCCTCATCCTTGATGCCTCAGTTCAGCTTACTCCGGATGACAGAGAGATTATCTCTGAGGTCAAAGAGCGAAAGGGTATCGTGGTTTTAAACAAAACCGACTGCCCTGTTCTGATCGAGGCTGAGGAGGTAAAGAGCCTCCTGCCTGAGCACAAATTAATCAATATCTCGGCCATTCACCGGAGTGGCCTGGATAATCTAAGGGAGGCCATTATCCAGACTGTTCTGGGGGGTGAAATAATAGCAAGTGATTCCCTCATGGTCAGCAATATTCGCCACCAGCAGGCATTGTCAGCGGCGATTAAGAGTCTGAAGGAGGCAGTCGCGACCGTGGAAGCCGGGGGATCACCAGAGCTTATTGCCCTTGATCTCAGGGAGGCCATGGACCAGGCATCTCTCATTTCAGGAGAAACAGTTACCGAAGACATCCTGGATCACATCTTCGCCAATTTTTGTATCGGCAAGTAAATTGCTATCCAGGGGTGACTGATCGCCTCCTTACATGTTCCACGTGAAACATGAATTCCTCTTCATGTTCCACGTGAAACATGAAGAGGAATTATCTTACACAGCCACCACTTACCAATTGCCATCATCTGAGGAGACCTAATGGATTACTTTAAGGAATACGACCTGATTATTGTTGGAGCGGGACATGCCGGCTGTGAGGCGGCCCTGGCTTCTGCCCGGATGGGGACAGCAACCCTTTTGCTCACCTTAAATCTGGATACTATCGCCCAGATGTCATGCAACCCAGCCATTGGTGGCCTGGCCAAGGGGCAAATAGTTAAGGAAATCGATGCCCTCGGTGGTGAGATGGGGCAAAATATCGATAAGACCGGGATACAATTTCGGATGCTTAATACCAAAAAGGGGCCGGCTGTCCATTCCCCGCGGGCTCAGGCAGATAAAAAGGAATACCAGTTTGCTATGAGGCAGGTACTGGAGACCCAGGAAGGTTTAGATGTGATCCAGGCCATGACGACTAATATCCTGGTGGATGGAAAACGGGCCATGGGCGTAATCTCTCAAACCGGTATGTGCTACAAAGCCGGGGCAGTTATCCTGACTACCGGAACATTCCTCAGCGGTTTGATCCACATTGGTGAAATATCCTTTCCTGGTGGCCGAGGGGGAGAACTGCCGGCCGTGGGACTTTCTGACAACTTGAGGGAGCTTGGGTTTGAAATGAAACGCCTTAAGACGGGAACCCCGCCCCGCCTTAATGGCCGCACCATTGATTACTCTAAACTCCAGGCTCAGCCGGGGGATGATCTTCCTCTACCCTTCTCCCATAAAACCTCCAGGATTACACAAGAACAATTGCCCTGCTTTATCACCTATACCAATCCGGCGACCCATCAGATCATTCGAGAAAGCCTGGATCGTTCTCCTCTTTACACCGGCCGGATCAAAGGGGTAGGCCCCCGCTACTGCCCTTCCATAGAGGATAAGGTGGTGCGATTCTCAGAGAAGGAAAGACATCAGGTCTATCTGGAACCTGAAGGAAGGGAGACCACCGAGGTCTATGCCAATGGCCTGGCGACCAGTCTGCCGGAGGATGTCCAGATCAGATTTCTTGAGGCTATCCCTGGCCTGGAAAAGGCCAGGATGATTCGGCCAGGTTATGCCATCGAATATGACTTCGCCCCCCCCACTCAAATTAAGCCCACCCTGGAGACGAAGTTGATCGAAAACCTTTATTTTGCCGGCCAGATAAACGGCACCTCCGGCTATGAAGAGGCGGCTGCCCAGGGAATTATGGCCGGGATCAATGCCGTCTTGAAGCTGCGGGGGCAAGGCCCCTTTATCCTGGATAGATCAGAGGCCTATATCGGTGTGCTTATTGACGACCTGGTGACCAAAGGGGTAAATGAACCTTACCGGATGTTTACTTCCAGGGCCGAATACCGGCTACTTCTTCGTCAGGACAACGCCGATGCCCGGTTGATGTCCTACGGCTACAGGTTCGGTCTGGTCTCAGAGCAGGCCTATCTTAGACTTCAGGCCAGAGAGTCACAGGTTGAGCAGGAAATAAACCGGCTTGAAAGTACCCGGCTTAATCCTCACCAGACAAAGGCCCTGGGCATAGAATTGAAAGAGCCGATCAGTCTGGTTCAACTCCTCCGGCGTCCGGAGGTAAACTACCACGACCTGGATAAGATCGGCCAAAATGGCCGGCATCTTTCACCACTGGTTTGCACTGAGATAGAAACCCGGATTAAATATGAAGGTTACATTAAGCGGCAGATGGTTCAGGTGGAGAGATTTAAAAAATTGGAAGGCAGAATAATTCCGCCTGATCTTGACTATGATCAAATAACAGGACTTTCTTGTGAGGGCCGGGAAAAGATGGGCCGGATAAGACCCCTCTCCCTCGGTCAGGCAGCCCGCATCCCGGGCCTTCGTTCAGCCGATATTTCGGTCTTGCTGATTCATCTGGAACGCTTTCGCAGGAAAAAGAGCGAATAGTAATGATATGTGGGCGATGAACATCGTTTTGGGCCAGGGCTAAATAGTCGAAACGATGATATGTGCCGCAGAGGCACGGGGGGTGTAAAGAATGAACTTGGGTGCTATTTGTTTCAAGGAAGCACGCATTTTTTATTGACTTGGCTTTTGATTTCTGTTATAATTGTTTTAGGAGGTAATCAGAGATGAATCTGGATATTTCTTTCCTTCCCAAGAAGTCTTTTTTTGAAGAACTAAATTGGATAAGTGTCCATCGGTCAGAGCTTCGAAAACAATATCAGGGACAATGGATCGCAGTGGCTAATAAAAAAGTGGTAGCTTTTGGAAGAAATATGCAATCTGTTGAGGAAAAAGCAGTAGATGCAACCAGAAGAACTCTGGATGAATTCCCTGTTGTTTACATGGAAGATCCTCACTGTGTTTATTAGAGTTATGGTAAACTTGAGCTTTGATACGTCAACTACTATTCTTTGCGAAGGCTTGTTTTCAATCGAGTATATAAGATTAACAGGGTTGATTGGGTTGAAAAGTAGTCAAGGTAATTATGTTTTTGCTGAGGCTATAATTGATACAGGTGCATATATTTCTGTTATCCCTGCCAGAATTGCCGGTAAGATCCAGAAGAAAGTAGTTGGAGAAGATAAATTAAAAGGGATGAACCCCAAAGAAGAATGTGCCCTTCCTGTTGAGGTAGGTAAAACTACCTGCCTCCTTTTTGACGAAGAGTATAATTTTTACTCCTGAGATGGAAATATCGGCTATGTTCGCCAAAACAAATGATGTGCCGTTGATTGTGGGGTTCGCAGACCTCCTCTCAAGGTTTCAGGTTTGTTTCGATCATTCCAAAAGAACGGCGTATATAAAGTGGTAAAGCATCTGTAACCCTTCAGGTTTACAAAAAATCCTATTTGCTCTCATTAGAGCTCAAACTCAGCCCCCAAGATTTTCTCCTTTTTCATTCCGATTATCTCAGCCGTTGCCTTTTTTCCATCGATGGTCAAAAGGCCAAAGGTAGGTGGCTTGCCCCTTTTTTTATCCACTTTTTGGAGATGGCCGGGATTGAAATAAAGGATACCTTTCTCTCTGCTTATGTCATAAAGATGACTATGTCCGTAAAGAAAGATGTCTGCCTTTCGGTCTCTAATTACCTCTTCAGGGACAAGGTCGCCGGGCTGATCGTTGGCATGAGACTCAACTGTATGGGATATCATTACCCTTAAATCTCCCAACGGCTCAATCAGCCGATTCGTTATGCCTGGTTCCAGATATTCAGGGTCATAGACCCCCGGAACCTTTAACACAGGAACCCCCCGGTCTTCTAATACCTCTGCATCGGCATAGTCATCACCCAGGTGGATAAGCATATCCACCTGACATTCATTAACCAGATATTCAGCTACACCCTTAAGATACTTTAGATTTTGATGAGAATCACTCATTACGCCTATTTTCATTCTCCTTGCTCCTTTCTTTTCGTCATTAAGACTTTTCGCCTTCTCGGCGATAAGCAAATTTAGACAGGTGTGTTGCGCCGTAGCCATATTCCTTTATGAGAGCAAATCTATCTGTCTGCGAAATGATTTCCTCCTTTTTGTGATGTTGAACCATTATGGAGCCGTCTTTATTCAAGATATCAAGGTGATCAATGGCCTTAAGGGTGAGGTTGCCTAAGTCTTTGAAATAAGGGGGGGCAATAATAATGATGTCGTAACGCTTGCCCTCATTTTCGAGCTGTTCCACTACCTTTAAGACATCACCCTGGTAGATTCTGGCCTTTTTCTCCAGGCCGGTTCGTTTAAGATTCTCCTGTATAACCCTGGTCGCCTTTTGATCTATTTCTACCAGGTCGGCCTCTTTGGCCCCCCGGCTGAGGGCCTCAAGGCTATAGCTTCCTGTGCCGGCAAAAAGATCAAGCACGGCCGCCCCTGGTATCCTGGTCTGAAGGATGTCGAAGAGGGCTTCCCTCACTCGACTCAAGGGAGGTCTTGTCTTCCGGCTTTGAGGTCCGGTTATTTTTTTTCTACGGTTTGAGCCACCTATTATTTTCATTCTGGATTGTAACTACTCAGCCTCTTTATTAACCACGAATGAACACGAATTATCACGAATTTTTATAGCACACTGATGACACGGATTCGACGGATTTCCACTGATTTTTATTATCCGTGTGTATCCGTCTCATCCGTACAATCCGTGTTCTATTTGACTCATCGGCTAAATTGGTGGATTGCTGCTTTTATTCGTGTGTATTCGTGTCAATTTGTGTTAATTCGTGGCTGAGTAGATACTCTGGATTTAGAATTCCGAGTTTATAGGTTAAACAGGATATTGGAAATTGTATCACAAAAGGGGAACAAACGCAAATAAAATGAAGCAGATTTACTAACATTTGTGCCTTGACACATTTAATTAGATGTGATACCTTCTACATGGAGGTGATAAATATGGCAACAGCAACTATGAAACGAGAAAGTCTGACTATTGATGTAATGCCCGAAGAGCATAGAAAAATAAAGGTATGCGCGACTCTTCAGGGTAAGACAATCCGTGAATATATTCTTGAAATCGTCCGGGAGCGGTTGCGTATGGAAGAAGAGGAACGACAGTTATCTACTATGTCTGCCAACATTGGCCCTGTTTTAAAAGAACTATGGGATAATGAAAAGGATGCCGCTTATGATAAATTATAAACGGGGGGATGTAGTCCTTGCTGAGGTTGTCTTCTCTGAAGGAACCGGAACCAAAAAGCGGCCTGCTTTAATAATAAGTAGCGATGAGTATCACCATGGCCGCCAGGAAGTAATCATTGCTGCTGTTACAAGCAATGTGAAAAGAATGTTGTATCTACTCAGCCACGAATTAACACAAATTGACACGAATACACACGAATAAAAGCAGCAATCCACCAATTTAGCCGATGAGTCAAATAGAACACGGATTGTACGGATGAGACGGATACACACGGATAATAAAAATCAGTGGGAATCCGTCGAATCCGTGTCATCAGTGTGCTATAAAAATTCGTGATAATTCGTGATAATTCGTGGTTAATAAAGAGGCTGAGTAGTTACAGAATGTTGATAGGTGATGTCAGGATAGATCAATGGAAAGAGGCAGGATTAATATATCCATCTTTGGTGACAGGGATTATTCAGACAATAAAAGGCAACATGATAATTAGTAAATTGGGAGCCCTCTCAAAACAAGACCTCCATAAGGTGCAAAAAACTCTTAGTATCTCAATAGGCCTCTAATATATTTTTTGGAAGAAGCGTCATGAATGTTATGTCTTACCCAAAAGCAGTTGTTTCCGACAACCAGGGAAACATATTTGATGTTGATGGAATCCGGGCTGCCGGGATGAAGGCCGGACATTTCTACCCTCTTCACAAAGAGGAACTGATCCCCCTTCCCTACGGCAGCGAAATATTTACTCTCCCAGAAAGAATTCCGATTGGTTTTGAGAAAACCACCGGCAAGCTTGTCTTTTTTGAAGACAACCCTTTTCAAAAGTCTCAAGAAGCATGCCATGCAGTGGCCGCCTTTGTCTCGCCCGGTTATACAACAACATATAATGCGGCCTATTTTCAAGAAGAAAATGCACCTCTCCTGCCACTTTTTTCTTACGCCGCCCTCTGTTGGTATAAAGGTAGATTTTACACCTCGGCCGTGAGGGTTGACAGAGAACGGCGACAGGATCTCCGGCTGATGGATACCAATAAGCTTACGGAGAATATAAAAAAGATTACCCGGCTTTATCCAAATAACAGGCTGGTAAAGCACCTTACCCAATGTGCCTCTAAATATGGTTGTCCGGCGGCCAAGAATTTCTTTCTGGAAAGATATGAAGCCCCGCTCCCCTCCTCACCCAAATGTAATGCCCGATGTGTCGGATGTATATCTTTAGGCAATCTTCCGGACTTTCCTGCGACTCAACCACGAATAAAGTTTGTCCCCACCCCTGATGAGTTAGCCGGGGTGGCTATTCATCATATTAAGCATGTAAAAAAGCCGGTCGTTAGCTTTGGCCAGGGGTGCGAAGGGGAGCCTCTTCTGGCAGGAGATGTCCTGGTCAAAGCGGTGCAAATAATCAGGGCCGCAACCCAAAAAGGAACTATTAACCTGAATACCAATGCCAGCAAGCCTGATCTAATTCGCCGGCTCTGTCAAGCCGGGCTTGACAGCATCCGGGTGAGTATAAACAGTGTCAGAGAGCATTTCTATAATCTCTACTACCGGCCAATAGATTATAATTTTGCTGAGGTAGTTGAATCCATTAGGATAATGAAGGAAGCCGGGAAATTTGTCTCGATAAATTATCTGGTTATGCCTGGTTTTACAGATGCGCCGGATGAATTTGAGGCCATGATAAGATTTGTCAAAGAAACCGGGTTAGATATGATCCAATGGCGCAATCTGAATTACGATCCCCTAATGTATTTTAAGATGGTAGATATTAATGACCTTCCTAAGGAGAGATTACTTGGTGTCAAGGAAGAAATATCTTATCTGAAAGAATACTTCCCAGAATTAAGGCACGGCTATTTTAATCCCTTTTTCCGCTGAACAAACTCCCTGTCCTTTCTCAGTCAGCCATATTGCCCTTCCTTCCTTCTGGCAAAGGTAGCCTTTAACCATCATCAGTTGAATGAATTCCTTTACCTGCTGATAGCTATGATCCGAAAGCTCCCCAAAACTCGTTGGAAAACTATCTTCTCTATAGCGAATAATAGCATCAGAAGTCTTGCTCCCTATTAATATATTAGCGATACTGGAGAGAGGCAGCTTCCCGTCCCAGGCTGAAACTAACTGAAGGATCTTAAGACCAATCGGCCGGGGGACGGGTTTAGAGGGAAAGATGCCGGAACTTGCCGGTTGGAGGACAGGTTTGTTGGGATCGAACCTGGAGTTTACAGGCTTTGGTGCGGGCGTGCCATCATTAACCACCAGGATAGGATAATCACCCTTGAGAACCCTAAGCCTGTCAGCTTCAATCATTTGATCAATAAAAACCATAATTTCTTCCTGGGTGAACTCTGAGAGTTGCCCGTAGAAAGGGGTCTCTTCTAATTCAAATCGCGCAATCAATTTGCTTTTACTTCCACTAAGCACCTTGACTATCCCTGACCGGCCAAACTTTCCATTCAATGATTTAACACAATCGTAAATAATGGTGGCGACTTTTTCGGAAGGAATTATTTTTATCGAGGGGGAAGAAAGGCCAAGACAGTTATCACAATTGCGGCAAGTGGAAGGCCGAGCCGGCCTGGCGGACCGAGCCGGCCCGGCAGGTGCGTTCTCTCCAAAATAATCCAGGATAATAGCCCGGCGACAGGATTTAGCTTCTCCGTAGTCAATCATAGCCTGAAGTCGGGCCAGGTCTGCCTCTTTTCGCTTTCTCTCCTCTGAAAGGTCAATATTAAGCCACTGCGGCTTCTCTTTGCCCACTACCTTCATTTCCCCTTTATCCCATTTGAGGTGACCGGCCTTTTCCAGAAGCTGCAAGACAATATTCAGTTTTTCCTCTCTCATCCTTCCTGACTCGGCCATAATCTCCTGAGGACTCAGTCCTTCCCTCAGGCGGTAATAAACCCAATATATCTCCTTTGAGGTGGGGTGACGCTGGTAGATAAAATATTTTCTTAAGAAGGAATCCTGTCTATTAAAGAGAAGAATACACTGGGCAGGCTGACCGTCTCGGCCGGCCCGGCCGGCTTCCTGATAATAGAACTCTAAAGAAGATGGCAGATGAAAGTGGATGACCCCTCTGATATCCGGCTTGTCAATCCCGAGCCCGAAAGCAATGGTGGCTACCATCACCCGTCTTAACCCGCAGATAAATTCCTCCTGCCTCTTACAGCGGTCATCTCCTCTAAAACCGGCGTGATAAGCTGAGGCGCTTATTTGATTCTCATTAAGGAATCCGGCTATCTCTTCGGCGTCTTTCTGTCTCGCTACATAGACAATAAAGCTGCCTTCCTGAGTCTTTAAAAGATGAAGTAAATAGGTCCTCTTATCCCTCTTGTGACAAGGAATGACGCTAAAACAAAGATTCGGCCGGTCAAAGCTTTCCACAATGTTTTCCGGCTGTTCCATTCCTAAATTAAGGAGGATATCGTTTTTGACGGCAGGGGTGGCCGTAGCCGTAATGGCCAGAATAGTCGCCTTCGGATACTGGTTAAAGACCTCCTTGAGCCTGAGATATTCCGGCCTGAAGTCGTGACCCCACTGACTGATGCAGTGGGCCTCATCAACTACAAAGAGGCTGATCTTGATCTTTTCAAGGGCTGCATGTAAGGAACTCATCATCATCCGTTCCGGAGCGACAAAGAGAAGCTTAAAGTCACCATCTGAAAGCTTTTTCAGCCTCTCTTCAATCTGAGTTTTAAACAGGCTTGAGTTAAGATAGGTGGCATGCGTGAGGCCAAATCCTTCTATTGAATCTACCTGGTCTTTCATTAAGGCGATTAAAGGAGAGATAACAATGGTCATTCCGGGAAGGATTAAGGCCGGTAATTGATAACAGAGGGATTTTCCCCCGGCAGTAGGGAGAACCCCCAGGGTATCCCGTCCCGCGAGTATATTCTTGATGATCTCAAGTTGGCCGGGTTTGAAGGAAGTGAACCCAAACTTATCTTTCAGTATCCGGTAGAGTTCTTTATCCTCTACCTTATCTCTATCTTCTTTATAGATTAGTGAAGTCAATCTCTGCTTTATATTCCGGAGCACTGTGTAATCCTATCACCATCAGCCAATGTTCACCCTGATAGAGGCGGGTCAGGCCCAGGGCGAAAAATATATGGTCGTATCCTTTCTTCAAAAAATCTTCCCGGTCAAGTTGATAATGAGAACACTTGAAGTGCTGGAGGAGTTTTCGGCCCAGTGCCCTGATTTTAAGATCCGGGCAGGGTTTATCTTGATAAAATGCCTGGCCCAAGCTAAAATCTATCCGAACAGAAATATCGGCCCCGGCTTTATTAGGTCCAAAACGGATAGTAAAATCGTCCGGTTTGATTAGTCCCAGCGAAGACTCTTTATTCAGGAGTCTATCTATCGAAGATCGGTCTTGATAAGTGCTTAAAAAATCAAGCCTTTCTTCGGCCGTAAATTCCTTGATTAGTTTTGGTTTGAATCTTCGATCAAGGAGCCGGTCTTCGATATGGGGAGGATCCGGTCTGGCCTCCCCCAGAAAGAAACGGGAAATATCTAAATATTTTACCTGAGGTATTCCCTTAACCACCAGGTCAGTTAGTTGCAGGGAGTGCTCCAGACGATCACTTACCTCTGGTCTTACCGGCCGGATCCATTGACCGGTCTCAGGTTCAATGCCGGCGATACAGATGCCGGTAAACATCCTGGTCATAGCCAGGATAACAATATCTTTTTCCATATTGGTGTCTGGTGTCCGGTGTCTGGTGTCTGGTGATTTACTTTGAATGCCAGACTCTCAGACACCAGGCTACCAATTCATAGATGTTCCACCTCGATGTCCGGTAAATACCTGGCCCAGAACTCGGCAATTAATCGGCGGTGACAGTGATCAGGCAAGGCCTCACTACAGAGCAGGCACACTGTCTCGTCTTTAAGGAGCTCGGAACCTAACTTCAAAATCGGCCTTTGGTTAAATAACCTGGTAAAGCCCTCTGTGTATCTTTCCCAATCATTATCCTGTTTGTAGTCTTTCAGGATATCAGGCGTCGGAGCAAGCTCCAGTTCATGCCGGTATTTAATGCCAAACCCTTCCTGAAGGAGGAATTCTAAATCCCTGCCTTTAGAATAACCGGCTAACTGAGAACTGTTATTAAGCCTGATGTCAACCACCAGGGTAATGCCTGCATCTTTCAGGAGCTGAATAAATTCCCTTAAGCTCTTTTTAGTAAATCCAATAGTGTATAGCTTCATAGCGCGGCCCCCCGCCGCAACCAAACCAATTTACCACAAAGGACCTAAAGGACCTAAAGGACCTAAAGGACACCACTGACTACTGACTACTGACTACTGACTACTGACTACTGACAAATTACCAAAGCGATAATTGAGATGGCTCCGGCTTAAAGTCTTTTAGCTCAGGATACCTTAAACTTCCATCGCTTAAGATATGGGCTACTTTTACCCCTTCTTCCAGGAGAGCCTTGCTAACCAGCTTATGTCTGTGACAGGCATAAGGATCCTTTTCCGAACACATGAGAACTATTTCCCCCTGCCGGGCTTCCTTGATTACTTGATTAAGCCCGGTTTTGAATCCTTTACTTTGGGCCATAAGTTCGTAATCCGGGTTTCCATCCGGGCAAAGGCAATTTTTATCTTTCGGAAAGCCCCCCAGAAGATGCCCTAGATACGAATAAGCTATTTCCCTGCGAGCTGCTTCAGAAGAAATAGCCTCTTTATTGAACCAGACAGCATACTTGCAATAAGGAGCGCTCCTTATATCAAGGAGTCTTTTAATCTGATGGATGAAAAGAAGATTAAAGAATTCTTCTAAAGAAAGGCTTCCGTGTCCAATAGTAAAGATCATTGCAATCTCTTCTTCCAGGAAAGCAGCCACCACCCTGCTTGTCCAATTACTGCCCCTAGGCTGTCAAAGAGGAGATCATAGACATCTGATTCGCGAAGGGGGACAAAATATTGATGGGTCTCATCAGTTATTCCGTAAAGAATAGCAATTACAATAGTCAGGGAACCCCAATTGTTAGAGAGCCCTTTAGAATCGGAATTCTTCAATGCCCTGGCTAAGAGAATAGCCAGAATGGTGTATTCTACCAGGTGGGCGGCTTTATCCAAACCAGGGATATCAAGCGAGGGGCCTGGCACTACGGAGAGAGAAGAAAGATAAAAGATGAATCCTGCCCATAAATAAACGGGTAACCAGTATCTTAGCATATCAGTAGTTAGTATAGCTCTTAAGATAAATATTTTGGGGTAAGCGAATTCAAGATAGGCTATGTAGCTTTTGGAGTTAATCCTTTAGGATTTCATTAGTTATGAAAGGCTAAAGCCTGAACTCCAAAGGATAGCCAACCCCAAAATCTTTTTCTTAAA
>JASEGY010000001.1:22915-24612 GCA_030019105.1 bacterium
GCCTGAACTCCAAAGGATAGCCAACCCCAAAATCTTTTTCTTAAACACTATAGTGTAGCGGAGAGAAACCTGGTTTCTATGCCACATAAATTCGACACGGGAAGACCTCTGATCTCCCCGTGTCATTTTTGAGCCCTAACGCTAAATTAGGTACGCCTGTAAGTTATTCTACTCTTTTAGGTGGAGGCGCTTTTTCTTCTTCAGACAACTTTATTCCCTCCACCCGGACGTTCACTTCGACTACCTTCAGGCCGGTCATAGTTTCTACTTTGTTTTTAATATTGGCCTGAATCTTTCTGACTACGTCCGGGATAACCGGTCCGTAATCAGCGATAATAGCCAGGTCAATGGCGGCTTCCTTTTTCCCAACCTCCACCTTGATCCCTTTACCAATCTGACTTCGACTAACAATCCTGGCAATGCCGTCAGTTATCCCTTCGCTCATGCCGGCTACTCCGGGAACCTCAGAGGCCGCCAGACCAGCGATAGCTCCAACCACTTCATCGCTGATGGTTGCTGTCCCCAACTCCTCTTTAATCTCTTCAGCCATCTTATATTCCTCCTTTCTTTTTATATGGGGTTCTTTAGGAACACCCGCCTTTTTACTTTTCTTATTCATGGCTATTGCTCCTTTTTATTGTCCAAGAGGTCTCTGTCCTCATCTACCCTGGTTGTAGCGTAGTAGTAAACTGAGGACACAACCTCACCGCAGGTTTAAAACCTGCGGTGAGGTTCAAGGATGTAAATCTTGTCCCTGCTGATATGTTACGCTATACCCCGGTCATTGAGATCAAATCCGTAACTGAAAGCCGGCCTGTTTGACCTCTTTTCTATAATCAAGCCCCTCCATATTGACTACCCGGCACATTTCATAAAGTCTGGATCTCAGACGATAGCCAATTCGATCTACCAACCCTTCATCTCCAGCCTTAGGTTGATCCAGAATATTAGAAGTAATAATAGTTAGTTTTCTGTCGTTATATCTCCTGTTAATAATATGAGTTAAAGTATCTCGTACCCAGGGACTCATCTTTGTTGCACCCAATTCATCGAGGACCAAAACCTCTTTCTTCAGGACCGGTTCCAAAACAGTTGACTCAGATGCCGCAGATTCAGGAGAATAAGTAGCTTGAATCTCCTTCAGTAGGTCCCTGAAATCATAAAAAATGCAAGGAGCCCCTTTCTGAGAAGTCAAATAACGTATAATCCCTACGGCCAAATGCGTCTTACCCACACCACAGTTGCCCATAAAGAGCAACCCTACATCTATGGCGGGATATTCCTGAACAAATCTTTTGGTAATTTCCTTTGCTTCTCCTAATTTGGGATGATGTACCTCAAAATTGTCAATAGTGCAAAACCGGTATCTCTCTGGTATCCTGGCTTCGAGTAAGAGTCCTATCCTCCTTTTTTCCCTGTAACAGCGGCATCTTCTTATGACTTCAAGATCATCCTCAACCACTATTTCCCATTCGGTACTGTTGCAGTAAGGACAGGCAGACTGATTCATTATTTCCTTCTAATTCCCCTTGCGCAAATTTCAAACCCTTCTATAGCTCTTAAGATAAATATTTTGGGGTAAGCGAATTCAAGATAGGCTATGTAGCTTTTGGAGTTAATCCTTTAGGATTTCATTAGTTATGAAAGGCTAAAGCCTGAACTCCAAAGGATAGCCAACCCCAAAATCTTTTTCTTAA
>JASEGY010000001.1:24619-34486 GCA_030019105.1 bacterium
AAGCCTGAACTCCAAAGGATAGCCAACCCCAAAATCTTTTTCTTAAACACTATATAACAAGTATACCAAATTCTCCACCAGAAGTCAAAGAGAAAATTTGGTTATCTAAGAGTTAGGAGATTTTCCTTGACAGATATGGGGAGTATATAGTAAAATATATCCGTTATTTTCGGGGCGTGGCGCAGCCTGGTAGCGCGCCTGCTTTGGGAGCAGGAGGTCGCTGGTTCGAATCCAGTCGCCCCGACCATTACTATTTTAAGCAGGCCAGGGGGCAGGCATTGCGTCTGCCCCATTATTATATCAGGCGTAAGCGTTCAGATTCAGCCCGCAAGCTTTGGTGCTGTCCTGGATTAACTCTAACCCCAAAGGACATAAAGGACACGAAGGACACAAAGATTTGGCAAGATATGGACTGCTCTGGTGAAGAAAGTAAAGTAATGAGGTAATAGTGAAGGAGGTAATAAATGAGATTCGATCGATTTACCTTGAAGGCCCAGGAGGCGGTGGCTGAGGCCCAGCAAAAGGCAGAAGGCCTGACGCATCAGCAGGTTGAGACTATTCACCTGCTTTCATCCTTGCTTTCTCAAAAAGAGGGGATCATCATACCCATTCTCCAGAAACTTGGGGTCAACCCCGCGACTATCCAGACAGAAACAGAAGCGGAATTAGCCAGGATACCCAGGGTTTATGGGGGAACCGCAGGTCAACTCTATCTTGCCCCTAACCTGGCTAAGGCCTTCCAGACCGCCCAGGAGGAAGCCAATCGACTCAAAGACGAGTATGTAAGTACGGAACATCTCTTAATTGCACTCTCAGAGGATAAAGAAGGGTCCGCCGGGAGGGTCCTGTGGGAATCAGGGGTAAATAAAGATAACATTCTAAAGGCATTAGTGGATGTTCGTGGCACCCGGCGAGTGACGGATCAAACCCCTGAGGACAAGTATCAGGCCCTGAAACGATTTGCCCGTGATTTGACTGACCTGGCCAGGGCCGGGAAGCTTGACCCGGTTATTGGTCGAGACGAGGAGATAAGAAGGGTTATCCAGGTACTTTCCCGAAGGACGAAAAATAATCCTGTTCTTATTGGTGAGCCTGGCGTGGGAAAAACGGCCATTGGTGAGGGGCTAGCTAAGAGGATTGCCTCCGGGGATGTGCCTGACGGATTAAAAGAAAAACGTGTGCTGGCCTTAGACATTGGGGCCTTAGTGGCCGGGGCTAAATATCGGGGCGAGTTTGAGGATAGGCTGAAGGCTGTTCTGGCTGAGATAGAACAGGCCGCCGGCCGGATTGTTCTTTTTATTGACGAACTTCATACCCTGGTAGGGGCCGGTGCAGCCGAGGGAGCAATGGATGCTTCCAATATGTTAAAACCGGCTCTGGCACGGGGTGAGCTTCGCTGTATTGGCGCCACCACCGTGGATGAATACCGGAAGTATATTGAAAAGGATGCGGCCTTAGAACGAAGGTTCCAGCCAATCTTCCTTGGTGAACCTTCGGTAGAAGATACCATCTCTATCCTGAGGGGGCTTAAAGAACGCTACGAAGTCTACCACGGGGTTAAGATCAAGGATGCGGCCTTAGTCAGTGCGGCCGTGCTTTCGCATAGGTATATATCTGACCGGTTTTTGCCGGATAAGGCCATAGACCTGATCGATGAGGCTGCTTCTCGTTTACGAATTGAGATAGACTCACGGCCGGAAGAGATAGACGAAATTCACCGTAAGATCATGCAGCGTCAGATTGAGCGGGAAGCCCTGAGAAAAGAAAAGGACGAGGCATCAAAAGAAAGATTGGCCAGGATCGAGCGTGAGCTGGCCGACCTCAATGAGGCTCAGGCAGGTTTGAGCTCCCACTGGCAAAACGAACGTAATATCATTACCCGCATCCGACGGATAAAGGAGCAGATAGACGAAGCCCGGCGGGAGGAAGAATTAGCTGAACAAGCCGGTAATCTGGGGCGGGTGGCTGAACTTAGATACGGGGTCATCACCGGACTCGAAAAGGAACTGGAAACTGAAAGCAAAAGACTTCAGGAGCTTCAGAAAGAAAAACGGATGCTTAAGGAAGAGGTAGATGAGGAGGACATCGCTGAAGTCGTCTCCAAATGGACGCGCATTCCGGTAAGCCGGTTATGTGAAGGGGAAATAGAAAAGCTCCTCCGGATGGAAGAAAGATTGAAGCATCGGGTAATTGGACAGAATGAAGCCATCTCAGCTATTTCCAATGCTGTCAGACGCTCCCGTTCAGGGCTGTCTGATCCGGACCGGCCGATAGGCTCCTTTATTTTTATGGGACCGACCGGGGTGGGTAAGACAGAACTTTCCAAGGCATTAGCCGCCTTTCTCTTTGATGATGAAGCGGCTATGGTCAGGATAGATATGTCCGAGTTTATGGAGAGACACTCTGTGGCCAGGCTTATTGGCGCTCCTCCCGGATATGTCGGTTACGAAGAAGGGGGATACCTGACAGAAAAGGTTCGCCGCCGGCCTTATGCAGTTATCCTCTTCGATGAGATAGAGAAGGCACATCCGGAGGTATTTAATCTTCTTCTCCAAATACTCGACGATGGTCGTCTGACCGATGGTCACGGCCGGACCGTAAATTTTAAAAACACAGTGATTATTATGACCTCTAATATTGGCAGCCATTTTATTCAGGAAATGTCCCATGATACGGAAGGGATGAGGAGAAGGGTCTTTGAGGCCCTGCGGGCTCAATTTAGACCGGAATTTTTGAATCGGATTGACGAGACAATTATCTTTAATTCTTTAGATCGAGCACACATCAAGGATATTGTTGAAATACAGTTGCGTGATCTTAAGCAGAGACTTTCAGAACGTAAGATAGAGCTTGTCCTTACTGATGAAGCTGAAGAATTACTGGCTGAAAGGGGATATGACCCTACCTTTGGGGCCAGGCCATTGAAACGAACCATCCAGAAATTAATCCAGGATCCATTAGCGCTAAAGATATTAGCAGGAGAATTCAAAGAGGGGGATCAGGTTGAGGTAGATGTAGCGGCAGGGGAAATTATTTTTTAGTTGCATTATTCCAAATTTATGATACAATATCTTCTAACCTGCATTATGCTGTTATGAATAAGCGTCACAGGAGAACGATCAATGCGATTTTTGCCCAGCCTATATCGGGTAATATCAAATGGCGAGACGTCGAAGCGCTGTTTAATGCTTTGGAGGCTGTTATCAATGAACGAGAAGGTTCAAGAGTAGCTGTCTTGCTTAATGATCGAGTCGCCGTGTTTCATCGCCCGCATCCGAGTCCAAATATGGACAAGGGCGCGGTGAAAGACCTGCGGAGGTTTTTAGAAAGAGCAGGAGTTGCGCCATGATTGAATACAAAGGTTATATTGGTGTTGTCGAATTCGATCCCGAGATCGACTTATTTCATGGAACAGTGATCAATACAAACGATGTGATCACATTTTACGGATCGTCGGTAGTGGAACTTCGGGAAGAGATGCGGAAATCAGTTGAGGATTACCTTGAGTTTTGCCGAGAACAAGGGAGGGAGCCGGAGAAGCCCTTCTCAGGCAAGCTATCCATTCAAACAAGTCCCGAACTGCACCGACGTGTCGCCCTGGAGGCTGCTCATCGTCATGTAAACATAAATGCCTACATACAGGAGGTATTAGAAAAGTCGATGATGGCAGGGTAGAAGAAATTGTCCCCATTAAGGAAACGATTGGCAGAAGTCAAAGACCGTATTTTCAGGGCAGCCGAAAGAAGTGGACGCGATCCGGCCCAGGTCAAGTTAGTCGCTGTCACGAAGCAGGTTGGCATAGATAAGATTCGAGAGGCTATTTCAGCGGGGGCGACTATCATTGGCGAAAGTCGTGTTCAGGAGGCGAGCAGAAAGTACGATCAAATTGGTTCGGCCGGTGTAACCTGGCATTTAGTCGGCCACTTGCAGACTAACAAGGTTAAACCTGCCCTGGAAATATTTGATTTCATCCATTCAGTGGACCGGCTTTCTTTGGCACTTGAGATTGATCGCCGGGCGAGGCAGATGGGCAAGGTGGTTCCTGCCCTTGTTCAGGTAAAGGTAGCGGCTGAGAAGAGTAAATTTGGTATACCGGGAGATCAACTTTCCTCCCTTCTCTCAGAGATAGATGCCCTGGAAGGTCTTCAGATCGAGGGCCTGATGACTATTGTCCCCCTGACAACTGATCCCGAAGAGACACGACCTTACTTCAGACGACTTCGAGAATTAGCGGAAGAGATTAAGCAGCAGAGATGGAAGTCAATCAAGATGAGGTATCTTTCGATGGGGATGAGCAATGATTTTGAGGTGGCCATTGAAGAGGGGGCTAATATGGTTCGAATCGGGTCGGCTATCTTTAGTTGAATGCGGAATGCGGATTTCGGATGATGAGGAAGGTGGATACCAATGATTGATAAGACACTGGGGTTTATTGGGGTCGGCAATATGGGGCAGGCCTTGATCAAGGGGCTTTTGAAGGCTGGAATGATTGAGCCCCAAAGGATTGTAGCCACTGACCTTGACAAGACCAAACTATCTATCTTAGAGGATGAGACAGGCATCAGGACAACAGATCAGGATAAGCACGTGGTGGTGGAGCTATCGGAGGCGATTCTTCTTTGTGTCAAGCCGCCGGCTATCATTTCTCTTCTGGAACAGATAGCCCCAGTCATTACTTCTGATAAGACTATTATCTCCATTGCGGCCGGAATTGGGACGCAACAGATTGAAGAGACCGTAGGAGAGGGTATCCCTGTTATCCGGGTAATGCCCAATACCCCGGCCATGGTTGGGGCCGGAATTTCAGCTATTTCCAAAGGAAAGTATGCCGGGCCAGGAGAAGAAAAACTGGCTATTGAGATATTTGGTGCGGTCGGTGAAGTAATTACGGTTGACGAGGGATTGATGGATGTTATTACCGGACTTTCCGGTAGTGGTCCGGCCTACATTTTTACCGTGATTGAAGCCTTGTCTGATGCCGGGGTAGCAGGGGGACTTTCCAGGGAGACGGCCTTAAAAGCTGCTGTCTGGACAGTTTTTGGAGCAGCCAAAATGGTTCTGGAGACGGGACAACATCCGGCCATTCTTAGAGAAATGGTTACTTCTCCGGCAGGAACAACTATCGCTGGACTGAAGGCTTTAGAAGATAGAGGGATAAGGGCTATGTTTATGGAGGCCGTCAAGGAGGCAGCCAGGCGGGCTGAGGAACTGAGAAAATAGGACGCAAAGGAATAATTATCAATTAATAATTATTAATTGATAATTGATAATTGATAAGATGTTTATTTTAGGGCAATTATTGTCTTCATTAGCCGGCCTTCTGGATGTAATTTGCACGGTATTTTACTTTTTATTCATTGCCAGGATATTTCTCTCCTGGGTCAACCCTGATCCCTACAACCCGATCGTTGAATTCATCTACAAGGTTACTGAACCTATCCTGGGCCCGATCAGACGAATTATCCCGCTTCAGGTGGGGATGATTGATCTGTCTCCCATTATTGCCTTTATTGCCCTGGATTTCTTGCGTCGATTCATTGTTGGCTCATTGTATCATTTGGCCACACGATTTATGTGATGGGAAGACAGAGATGTCCGATTTTGGAATAACACCTTCCCCAGAAGGAGTACGATTCAAGATCAAGGTCATCCCTAAATCATCGGTCAACAAGATTATTGGTCCTGAGGAAGGGATGCTCAAGGTAAAGGTAACACCCCCGCCGGCTGATGGGGCGGCCAATGAGGCCGTAATCAAGCTACTGGCCAAAAGCTTGGGAATAAGCAAATCTTCAGTTGTGATCGTTTCCGGTCACCGCAGCCGGATTAAGGAGATTCAGATTAGGGGAATAAGCGAGGGAGAATTAGAGGAAAAATTGGGGAGATAACAGGTTGAACGATGAGCAATGAGATGGTAGAGTGGTTTAGCTTGAAGGGAGTTGAGACAAAATGGCTGATATAGCTGATAGAATTGATAGACTAAAAGAAGAAACGTGGGAAATATTAGAGAGAATAGCGCGCAGACAAGAAGAGACTGATGAGAGAATAGCGCGCAGACAAGAGAAGATTGATGAAGAGTTAGACAAACTTGCCAGAAGCCAGGAGAAAACTGATGAGGAATTGAGGGTGCTGAATAAGGCGACGAATGAGGAATTGAGTAAGTTGAGTAAGGATGTAAGCAGGCTGATAAAAAGTGAGGAAATCCTTTGCAAGCAATTAGGGAGACATATTAATAGTTGGGGGCTGTTTGTCGAAGGCATGGTGGCGCCTTCTATCCCTGAAATATTTAAACCTCTTGGGGTAGATGTGGTTGCGCTTTACCAACGCGCCCTGAGACGAAAAAATGGTGACGAGATGGAAATAGATGTCCTTTGTCCTGGGAAAAGAGAGGATGGCCGGGAAATAGTTATTGTTACTGAGGTCAAAAGCACTTTTGAGGTAAATGATGTCAATTATTTTATAGAAAGGCTTAAGGAATTCAGGGAATTCTTTGATGAGTTCAGGGATAAAGATGTAATAGGAGTTGCGGCTGGGGTAACCTTTCGGCCAGAGGCAAGGAAATATGCTCAAAGGAAGGGCTTTTATGTCCTGGTGCCTTCTGGTGAAGTAATGAAGCTCTGGAATAGGCCTGACTTTAAACCCAAAGTATGGAACGGCCCCGAATCAGATGAGATTAATCAGGAGGGATAAGATGATATTGAATGTAGTCGCTCTTGTCCTGGCTTTTTTGAGTATAGGTGTATTTATGTCGAGAGGAGGATACCTGCTTCAGTTCACTGACTTTCCTGCATTGAAATATGCAGAATATAGAGAGGGAGTTGACTTTAATTGTGTGGTAGCCACTGTTCCGATCCTTCCGGGGTGTATGACTCAAGGGAACAACTTTGAAGAAGCAAGGGCTAACTTGATCGATGCTATTGAGCTCTGGATTACAGTAGGACTTCGTGAAGGAGAGGGAATGCCGGTTATCAATGGTTGTCATCTGGCTTCTGTGCCTGAAATCCAGGAAGAAGTAGAAACAGGGGTTTTCGCTCATGCCTAAAATTCCACCTTGTTCACGATATTCCCTGGTCTTCGGGGTAATAGGAAGCCTCATTGGCCTGATAAATATGCTGGCGACTATGGAGGATCCAAAGGCGATAGGATGTATCATGGCGGTTTGTGTCCTTACTGTTTTCTACGGACTACTTCTGGGCCAGTTTATCTATAGCTCTTAAGATAAATATTTTGGGGTAAGCGAATTCAAGATAGGCTATATAGCTTTCGGAGTTAATCCTTTAGGATTTCATTACTTATGAAAGGCTAAAGCCTAAACTCCAATCTTCAACCAACCCCAGAATCTTTTTCTTAAGCACTATATCTCCCTCTGTCCAGTCATGTTGAAGGGAAGACCGTTGCGTCACAGTACGAAAGTAACTATCAATGGACAAAGAAGAGGAATTGTGGTAAGATTGAGATAAATGAAGTAGAAGGAAGGTGTCGCAATGATAACAATCTCAATTGAGGATGAATGGATTGAAACCGCTCAGCTTTTTGGCAATGTAAAGAACATTGTCAAAAAAGCATTACGGGCTTATTCCGTAGAGCAGTGTCAGCAACGTATTAACCAAGCAACCACCAAAATTGCCTCTTATGTCCAAAAATACGACTGTGAGTATGAAACCTTCACACAGGCCGTCCAGACCGATAAAGATTTTCTAACAAAGATTGAAACACAAGACCCTTTGTGGGAAGAAGATGCAATGGAGTGGAAGTATTGGGTTGAGGAACAACAAGCATGGCGCAACCAACTCGAAGCTATTTTGCGACACTAACTAACCTTGTCAAAGATGTCTTAGACAAGATTAGCCCAAGGCGGCTTGACTA
Organism: bacterium; assembly: GCA_030019105.1. Lineage (GTDB taxonomy): Bacteria > UBA9089 > JASEGY01 > JASEGY01 > JASEGY01 > JASEGY01. The sequence goes on from JASEGY010000001.1 coordinate 32,483, forward strand.
CAACCCTAATCGCGCACTTTGGGAAGTTCATGGTTCTTTGGAACAATTCGATATTCGTATCAAAGAAATCTTCACTCAATCAGGACGAATATATTCGTATTATGTAATCAGTGAGGGTGAAGTTGTAGTCGGCTTTGATAACTACCCAGACCGCCGAATGCTGCGCCAAAAATATGGTCGGGTTTTCAATGTTCATCTTGAGGAGTTAATTCCTCACAAACACGGTCCACGGAAAATGACATTTGAACTGACAGAAGAAATGAGCGTTGAGATGTTTCTGAATTATCTTCAAGAGTTGAGAAAGGCTTCTTGAGGAGAGTAAACAATGAATTATCAAGAAACCTTAAATTTACCTAAAACAGAATTTCCTATGCGGGCCAATCTGCCGCAGCGTGAGCCGGAGAGGGTCAAATCGTGGGAAGAAAAGTGCCTTTATGCCCTCCTGAGGGAAGCCGGGCAGGATAAGCCTAAATATATCCTCCATGATGGGCCGCCTTACGCTAATGGCGACATCCATATGGGGCACGCCTTAAATAAGATATTGAAAGATATTATCGTAAAATATAAGACCATGACCGGCTTCGATTCCCCCTACATTCCCGGTTGGGATTGCCACGGGTTGCCGATCGAATATAGGGTTATGCAACTCCTGAAAGATAAAAAAGATTTAACTCAGACTGAAATCAGAATCGAGTGTGAGAAGTATGCCAGGCGCTATGTGGATATCCAGCGGGAGCAATTCAAGCGCCTGGGGGTCTTCGGCGATTGGGATCATCCCTATCTTACCCTCTCTCCTGAATACTGCGCCACCATTATTGGGGCTTTTGGGGAGTTGGTTAAACGAGGGCACATCTATCGCGGCTTAAAGCCGGTTCACTGGTGCAGTTCCTGTCAAACAGCCCTGGCCGAGGCCGAGGTGGAGTATCAAGATAAATCTTCACCCTCCATTTACGTGCGATTTCCTTTAAAAGAAGGGATAGGGGGAGAAGAAGCCGATGTGCTTATCTGGACAACTACGCCCTGGACTCTACCGGCCAATGTGGCTATTGCCCTCCACCCGAAATTCACTTATGCCGTGGTCGAAATGGCCGGCCGCCGGCTGATAATGGCGGAAGATCGAGTCAAGCCTGTAATGGAAGAAGCCGGTATCAAGGATTATCAAATCAGACAAACTATGTCCGGAAGTGAATTGGAAGGGAAAGAAGCCGGACACCCTTTTATGCCCAGGGATTCACGGATCATTCTGGGGGAATACGTGACCATGGACCAGGGGAGCGGTTGTGTCCATATTGCCCCGGGACATGGGATGGATGATTATGAAGCCGGTCTGGCCTATAATCTGCCTATCATTACGCCCGTAGACGATAAAGGTTGTTTCACCTCTGAGGCAGGAGAATTTGCCGGACAGGAGGTCTTCTCAGCTAATAAGGCCATTGTTAAACGTTTAACGGATGACGGTTATTTATTTTATACCGCGATTATTGCCCATTCCTATCCCCATTGCTGGCGATGCAAAAAACCCATTATCTTCCGGGCTACCAGGCAGTGGTTTATTGACTTAGAAAAAAATGACCTGCGCGCCAGGGCGCTGGAGGAAACAAGACGTGTGGAATGGATTCCGGGGTGGGGAGAGAGTAGGTTCTACAATACAATAAGCAGTAGACCTGACTGGTGCATTTCAAGACAAAGGGCCTGGGGTGTGCCTATCCCGGCTTTTCACTGTTCCCACTGTGAAACACCCTTGCTTCTTCCCGAAGCCATCGATAAGATAAAAGAAAAGGTGAGCAGAGAAGGCATCGAGGTGTGGTTTTCAGAGGATATGACTAAACTTATCCCCTCGGGAACTTCGTGCAATTCCTGTGGTGGACAGGAATTTGTCAAGGAAACCGATATCCTTGATGTCTGGTTTGAATCAGGGGTAAGTCACTTAGCTGTTCTTGGGCCTGATTCCGGGCCGAGCCGGCCTGGCGGGCCGAGCCGGCCTGGCGGGCCGAGCCGGCCTGG
>JASEGY010000200.1 GCA_030019105.1 bacterium
CTTGAACCTTGAACCTCTGAACCTGACAACCTGAACGGGTTCTACCATGACTTTTCAAGAAGATACAAAGGAGTTTACCCTTTAGGGTTTCATTTGCAGCACAATCTCAAGAGAATGAAAGGCTAAAGCCTAAACTCCTCCTTTAGAGGTTGCCATGAGTCTAAAAATTTACCCCTCGAATCCGCCTTAAGCCAATTTTAAGAGACGGGATTCTCAGACGGGAGGGAGGCATTTGAGGTATCAGGGAATATTTCGGGGGACTACTCGAGTTTTTAAAGCAGCATCAGCCTGGCCGTCGCCATTAATGTCAACCTTTATCTCGACCTGGACCTGACGAATATCGGCCGGAGTTGGAACGGCGGAAAGGGTATCGCCATTGCTGTCAAAATAGGTAAAGTGCAGGCCATCAGGGTCCAGGATGTGATCAACAATAGTAACAGGGATTCCAGCGGCATCTGTTCTCTCAATACTCCCGGTAGTAGCCGCCACATAGGAATAATCAATGGTATTAATAACCACCCCCGCACTGTCACTTATGTCAAATTCGATGGAATCTTCATCAGCCGAATTAATATTACTCGCCAGCCTCAGTTCGTCAATCAGGCCAGGATTTTGGGGATTGTCCAACTCTCCGTCCATGGCAAATCTGGCGGTCTGGACAGCGCGCGCCTTCCCTTCTCCCTTTACCGAGGAAAGCAGCCCTGAAACAAGAAAGGTGTAGAGACTCAAGACCATTACTAACAGAATAGCGGTAGTAATAAGCACCTCTATGAGAGTAAAACCTTTCTCACTTTTAACCATAAGTCACCTCATAACAATAATGTCAACTGTGTCACTGTAGTCGGTAGGAAGCAAGGTATAGGATAAAAACTCTCCCGCGTTTAATTTTGCTACCTCCGCCCGAAAGTCAGAATTATGCTGCAGCTTCCAGAGGGCGTGATCTATTCCTCCCTCAGCCGACGGCAAGCCCTGAATGTAATGTTCATCTATCTTGGCCCTCCTGGACTCAGAAATGGTCAGGATCGTATAGGCGCTCCCTAAAGCTATTATCGCCAACATAAGTATCATCGCCACCACCAGGGTCATCCCCTCTTCGGATTTCGGATTTCGGATTTCGGATTTCGGATTGTTCCCATTGCGGACTGCGAATTTCAATAACTTAAGCATTTTTCATTCCCCCTGGATTGCGGATTTCGGATTATCGATTGCGGATTGTGGACTTGCGATTGCAGATTTAGAATCCGAAATCGATATGTCCGCAATCCGAATTCCGAAATCCGCATTTTTTATTGTATAATTGTCCCCATCCTTCTCACCCTGGCTTGATTATTCTCCTGCCAATCTATTTCTACCACTACAAGCAGATAATCATTAATATCACCGTCATAGTCATCTATTCCCTGACTATCAGCCGCATCATCGACATAATAGACCGTGGTGGTCATCGTTCCGGACAAATTGTCACTTATGGGAAAGGGCAACAACACCTCGGGACCAGGCATAAGGTTAATATCAGCCTCAATCCCGGCCCGGCCTTTTGCTCTAACTATCTCTAACTTCTCGTGAGCCTTGTGAATAGCTTCGGTGGCATGTTTGGTATTAACGGTAGAGACCGCCCCCTGATAGAAGACGGTTGCGGCCGCCAGAGCTACCAATAACAAGATCACGGCCGCAACCATCGTTTCAGCCAGCCCAAATCCTTTCTCACTTTTCCAAATTCGCCCCATTTTAAACACCTCCGAAAAAAACCTTGGCGGTCTACTTGTATCCTCTTCAAATCTATTAAGGAAAAACAAGTCATCAAACTTATTCCCAATACCTTCATTGCTCACCTTTAGCTGTTTTGAACGGTCTTTCTATATACTCTTTAATCCACCCCTCTGCCTTCCTTTTATCTATTTCATACGGCCCCTCAGCGCAAAATTCCCACAGGTCTGCCCGAAGTTCATTCCTTCTGGCCTCTTTCTCAGTCCATGAAAGATCACTCTCAAGCACGTTAGTTACCTCCTGACTAATCCGGGCAAGCTCTTCTTTTATCTTTTCTCTATCGTCTAAGCTTAATCGGGGATAGGCCTCTTCGACCTCCCTCGCTTCTTGAGATAGCTCATCAGCTACTTCTTCCTTTACTTCTGCTTTCCTTTCCTCTATCTGTTTCCTTTTCTCCATTAGTATTTGCTGCCCTGTTTTAGCCTTTTCAAAAGACATCCCCTGCTCCTGCTTGGGAACAGGCTCTTGACTGCCACACCCAAGATTAAAGACCGAAACCAGGAGAAATAGAAGAAATCCGCCTATAAAACCTTTATCTGAATTTCGCTGGAACACCTTTCATCTCCCTCCAATTCATAGTATTGGGCAGCGGCAAACCTGTAGTAGAATCTATAGTTACCTCCAACATAACTGTCCGTCTGACCCCACCCTGATTTGCAATAGAAATTATAGTCAATGGGATAGGTGGGGATGGAGGCCCGGGCGGAGTGGTAGAACTCCAGCCCTCAGCGAGGAAAATTCTATTATTACATGTATCAGCAATAACAAAGTCAATCCTTCCATCATCACGAATTACAAAATCAAGTCCATGAGGATAGTTCAGACCAGTGATCAATTCGCCAACCTTCACCGGGTTACCATCCTTATCAAATTTAAATTCGACTAATCGTCCCTGGCTGGAGTAATAACCACCACTTTCTATGATAGCCACATGGCCATTGGGCAACAGCTCCGCATCGTAAGGTGCATCCAGACCCGTTATCTCCCAAACCACCGTCCCATCCAGCCTTATTTCTTTGACTTTCTTGGTGTTCCTCTCGGCAATTACGATATTTCCATTAGGAAGAGCATCGGCGCTGACCGGGTTGCTCCCGGTGCTGCACTCCCACAATCTATTTGTGGGATTATCCTTATCAATAATAAAGACCTCATTAGAATAGCGCATAGTAACCAGAAGATGTCCGGCATAGGGACCATCCTTAATGATATCTCCATCCAGGGCGCCATCCGAACCCTTGCCCTCGGCATCAGCATCATACCATTTCCTCACCTTGCTTCCGGAAGCATTTACTTCCCAAATTCTCCCGTGACCTTCATGGGGTTCAACGATCAAGGTATTACCATTTGACAACCTTTCAGACCTGGTCATCTTCACTGAATTGTCATAAACAACCTTCTCAGCCCCCCCACCGTTTACATAATCAGGTGTAACCTCAATCACCCTTCGCCTGTTATGCATCTCGGTAATTAGAAGATTGCCCGCACCCGGCAATCCTTCCTTAATGACAATGACATCATAAGGATAAGAATTGTATGATCCGCCCGTAGGAAGACCATAGTTCCAGAGGATATCACCTGAATCCGCCCCTCCACCGCCGGGGAAAATAAATAAGCAGATCAAAGTTGCTATTAGAATTCTTCTCATCATTGATCTCCACCTCTCTTTTTGCGCCGTGAGTTGTGAACGGCAACCCCGTTTATTTCCTGAATTCCTCCGGAACGCCCTTCTGTTCTTGCCAATTGGTAATAACAACCTCTCCTGTGCCCGTGTTCAGATTTCCCTGAACCGTAACCGTTCGCCTCACCCCGGCTTGATTGGCAATAGAGATAATGGTTACAGGAACTTCCGTTCCCCCAAACTTACAGACATACATCTTCCCTGATGAAAGCCCCAGATACAAAGTGCCGGTTTTGCTGTCGCCAACATACTCCACACCCCAGTACTTTCCACCTAACTCAGGCTCATAAGTACGGTACAGATCAGCATATCCGTCGCTAAAATTTATGGGAGCACTCCAGGGGTCGCTTGTGCTTTCCCTTTCACTCATCCATATCTTACATGTCCCACTTCTTGTAGAAAGGAAAAACATCAGCAGTCCATCATCAGAGATAACACAGTCTTCATCCGTTGAGGTAGAATTGACATTGGGTATCTTCGAGAAGTTACCAAAGGGATTCGTAAGACTGGTCCTGGTGGCAACATAGAGATCTCTATTGCTAGAAGTATTATTAACTATAATCCGCAGGCCATCCTCTGATATCTCCGGATCACCCTCCCCGCCACCGGTAGTTATAGCAGCGCCACCTAAACTTTGATTGTAGTCTCGCAGTCTCATTTTACTACCCCAGGTGCCATCAACATTTTTAAAAGACACCCAGGTCGTGCCGCCGTTCTCCCAGACAAGCATCGTTCCATTAAGAGCAAAAGAGGGACAATAATCATCACCACTTGTATTTATATTTGGTGAGATGTTATTCATATTCTTCGGAGTCAGGTCCGAGCCATCAACTCTATCATACCAGTCATCATTTATTGAGGCCCTTTGAAGCCTATACATATCATAGCTCCCCCCCTGCCAATTCGGGAAGGGGACACCATCACCATTTTTCTTCCTATCCTTATGGACATTTATGATCATAGTCAGCCCATCCGGGGTAATAGCCAATGAACCGCCTCTATTATACCAACCGACATTCTTACCGGTTATACCCATGACATCAACCGGCTCTCCAAAGCGGCTGAAATCAAATCCAAAGGAATTCACCGATAAGCCGAGCAAAAAAATCAAAAAAACAGACCCTTGCGTAAAAGTTTTAAACATTAAAAACACCTCCCAATCTCTATTGCGGATTGCGGATTGTGGATTTAAAAAACCTGTAATCTGCACTCTGCACAATCCGCCCGCCTTTTATTTTTGGGCCCCTCTAAATGGTTTCTCTACATATTTTTCAAAATACTCGTCTACATCTCCACTATATATACCTGGCCCGACCTTTTCATCCAGAAGTTCCTGAAGCTTGTCCCTGAGCTTCTCTTTTTCTTTTTCCTTCTCAGCCCCATCAGAGTCACTCTGAAGAAGCTCTTCGACCTCTTGCCTGATCCCGGTCAGACCCTGCTCAAATCTTTCTTCGGCTTCCTTCTCATTTCGAACCAAAATGATTGGGTCATCTACATATCTCTCAATTAACCTGTCGATATCTTTATCTGCAAGCTGACCACCGCTCTTTTCAACAAGGTCCAACACCTGCTGTCTGAGCCGCCTTTTACGGCTCTCCAACCGAGAGTCATCAATGTCACTTGCCCCCAGTTCTCTGGCCTCCTGGTAGATCATCTCCAATTCCTCTTTTAGCGGCCCTTCCTTTTTTAGAAGCTCTTTTAGCGATAATTTCCGTCCCGAGGAGCCGGAGCCCGGAAGTTCTTTCCCCGCCTGTCTCAGCTTTTCCTGAAGAATCTCGCGGCCTGTTTTCTTCGATACACGCTCTTCTCTCTGGCTGACCTCAGAGACATCTTCCTGGCCGCAGCCAAAGAGGCCGAAAAGGAATATGATCCCCAGGGCTAGCCACCATATCTTCAGTTTCGGGTTCGGGGCACCCGCTGCCAGACCGGCTCGGCCCGCCAGGCCGGCTCGGCCTTGCGGGTCGTCGGGTTTCGAGTTTCTAGTTTTCGGGTCTCGAACTACCCATGAATACGGCCTATTAGCATTCTTTATCATTTTCCCTCTTCCTTCCAACAAAAAAATGTTTTACTATCCTATTATTAGTATACCATACTATTTTTAAGTTGTCAATAGTCTGCATTAAAAAAATGGCCTTGTTTATCGCCGAACACTTGCTTATCCTTTTACCATCCTGGGTGCTTATCCGTTACTACTTTGATTAGGGGGAACATGGGGGACGTAGTTAAAAAACGTAAGAAATCACCCTAATAACCTGTCTTTTAAGCCATTACTGCCGTTAAGTGTTTTCTTGCCTCGGACTACTCCGAGGCAAGGGGACGGTTTACGGAAGCATATATTAACTGGTTAGTAGCAAGTTCTCCATAAGTGCTTGATTTTTCGACACTTAAGTTTTTCGCAGTTCAGACGCAATCGCGTAGAGAAAAGGCTTTAGTTTCAACAACTTACAGAGTATTCATTCTGGGAAAAGCTGAGAACTTACTGCTGTCCAGATATTAAGTCAAGAATTACAAGCAAAATATATGCCTCGCTGGCAGAGTAATTGCGGGGTAAATCTATTTGCCTAACCAAAAGGATGAACCTGACTGGTATTCCGCTACGCTCCATACCAGCAGGTTATCCTCATCGTTAGCCTCTGTGAGCCTCTGTGAGAAGCGAAGTTAGCGGAGGAGCGAAGCCCGCAATGAAACGAAGTCTGCGGAAAGAGGCTAAGTCAGCGGAGGAGCGAAGCCCGCAGTGAAGAGAAGTCAGCGGAGAGGCGAAGCTATCGGAGGTAAACCGATCTCTGGTTGGTTCCAGGCCAAATGAAACGATGCCGAAAGGAGGGATGATTTTTATGAGAAGGTTAAAGAGTTTGGTTTTAGGGGTTTTGGTGTTGATGGTTTGTTTGGGTAGTGCAATAGTGCAGGCAGATGAAGTGGATGAGTTGATTAAACAGTTGAAGGATAAGGATGTGGGTGTCCGAATGAAGGCAGTAGAGACATTATGTAAAATAGGAGATAGCCGTGTAGTCGAACTTCTTATCCCTGCACTAAAGGATAAAAATACAGATGTTCGAAGAGCAGCATCATGGATGCTTGGTGAGATGTAATTTTGAACAATAAATTTCCTTTAATTTGAGGAATAAATTAGCCCGAAAAT
>JASEGY010000201.1:0-5498 GCA_030019105.1 bacterium
ACAATATGTTGTGGTTCTAATATGCAAGACCACTATATAGAGGCTGAGTAGTTACTGAGAATTGAGAGTTGAGAGTTGAGAGACCTTTTAGTTCTTCACTCTCAACTTTCATCCCTATTCCCTCTTCCTTTGTGTCCTTTGCGTCTTTTACGTCCCTTGTGTCCTTTGTGTCCTTTACGTCCCTTGTGTCCTTTGGTAAATTTGGTTTGGTTGCGAGGGGAGGTCGTGTTATGCAATCCGCAATCCTAAGCCGGTATCGCCCTGTAATTGAGCAGACTGATCCGATTAGATTGGGCGGTAGGGTGAGCAAGGTTATTGGTCTTGTGATCGAATCTATCGGGCCTCCGGCCAGGATAGGGGAGTTATGTCCCATCCGGATCCCGTCTGAGTCAAGATTTCTTCAGGCCGAAGTAGTTGGGTTCAGGGGGAATGCCACTCTCCTGATGCCTGTTGGTGATATGGCTGGAATTGGGCCGGAATGTGAGGTTATTGCTACCGGAAGGCCACTTATGGTTCCAGTGGGAGAAAATCTAAAGGGACGCATCTTAGATGGAGTTGGAAATCCAATAGATGGAAAGGGTCCGCTTTTTTGCCGGGAGAAGCGGTCTATTTTAGCTGATCCGCCGGATCCACTCAGAAGACGGCGGATCACAGAGACCTTAAGTGTCGGCATAAAGGCTATCGATGGGACATTAACCATCGGCCGGGGGCAGCGGATTGGTATCTTTTCCGGAAGTGGTGTCGGAAAAAGTACTCTGCTGGGGATGATGGCCCGGTTTACCGAGGCGGATGTGAATGTGATTGGTCTTATTGGAGAGCGGGGAAGAGAAGTACGTGATTTTTTGGAGAAGGACCTGGGGGAAGAGGGGTTAGCCCGGTCAGTTCTGGTCGTGGCAACTTCGGATAAGGCTCCCCTGATTAGATTGAGAGGGGCCTTTGTGGCGACCACTATTGCGGAATATTTTCGTGACCAGGGATTAGATGTGATGTTGATGATGGATTCGGTGACCCGGTTTGCCCGGGCTCAACGGGAGGTAGGTCTGGCTATTGGTGAGCCGCCGGCTACGCGGGGCTTTACTCCTTCTGTCTTTGCCATCCTTCCTAAGCTGCTTGAACGCTCAGGGACGTCAGAGAAGGGAAGCATTACCGGGTTTTACACTGTTTTGGTTGATGCCGATGATATGAATGAACCTATAGCTGATAACTGTAGGGGAATACTTGACGGCCATATTGTCCTCTCCAGAGATTTAGCTGCTCGGAGCCATTACCCGGCGATTGATCTTCTTCAAAGTATTTCCAGGCTTATGATTGATATTGTCCCTTCGGAACACGAAAAATTTGCCAGACAACTTAAAGAAGTCCTTGCTACTATGCGGGAGGCTGAAGACCTGATTAATATCGGGGCTTATGTGAAGGGAAGCAATCCACGGATTGATTTTGCCCTGGAGAAGATCGATGAAGTGAATGATTTTCTTAAACAGGGTATCTGGGAGAAGGTGGAGTACAAGACTATCGTTGGTACATTGTTAAAGATGTTCTCTAAAGATTAGAATGAGAATAGAGATAGAGAGGTGGGCATTGTTCATCGTTTGGGCCGGTCGGATAGAGTCCACAGTCCACACAGATTGGTTCCACGATTGGATTGAAAGACAATAAAGTGTCCACATAGTCCACTGGATTGAAAGACAATAAAGTGTCCACATAGTCCACTGGATTGAAAGACAATAAAGTGTCCACATAGTCAACATAGTCAACATAGTCCACACAGTCCACACAGTCCACACAGTCCATTGAAGGCAGCTCGCAGGCTATTGACCATGGTCGGGGAATTTTTGGTGTCCTTTGTGTCCTTTATGTCTTTTATGTCCTTTATGTCCTTTGTGGTAAATTGGTTTGGTTGCGGCGGGAGGCCGCTCTATGCCTTTCAGATTTAGATTCCAGCGAATCCTGGAGATCAGGGAACATAAAGAAGAAGTTCTAAGAGGAGAACTGTCAGAAGCCAAACGAAAGCTTTCCCAACAAGAGCAGGTAGTATCAAGCCTGAACGAGGCTCACCTTAATTGTTTAGATGAACTTCGCCAAAGAAAAAAAACCGGCATCATCCCGGAAGAAATCCGCTGGTATCAACGATATTTAAATAAGCTGCTTGTCGAGATTGCCTCTGAAGAAAAAAAACAAGAAAACCTCTCCAAAGAAGTCGATGCCGCCAGGCAGCGATTAGTTAAGGCATCTCAGGACAAAAGGGTTATGGAAAGATTGAAGGATCGGGCTTTGGAACGGTATAAAGAGGAAGAAGCATTAAAAGAGCAGGATTTCTTAGATGAGCTGGGTATTTCTATTCATTACCGTCGTCAGGAATAAATTTAGCAGTTAAGGTTTAGTCTTTGGTTGGTCGATAAAGATAAAGGATAAGTGTGTATGTCCATCCAATCTGTCTTGAATCGGATTGAACAGATCCAGGGTAAATTTGATTCCTTTGGTATGAATCCTGCCTTTTCTACTGATAAGGCTGTTAAGAAAGAGGAGAAAGGGAATACTGGATTTCAGGAGGTGTTAAAGGAAGTAAGCAGGGAGAATGTTCCTCTGGACTACTCTTCCTTGATTAACACCTACGGCCAAAAATACAATTTAGACCCCGGCCTTATCGAGGCAGTCATCGAGGCAGAATCGGGCTTTAAGCCGGCGGCTGTTTCTCCTAAAGGCGCTTTGGGTTTGATGCAATTAATGCCGGATACGGCTGACGAGTTGGGCGTGAAAGACCCCCTTGACCCGGCTCAAAATATAGAAGGGGGAACAAAATATCTCCGCTCTCTCTTAGATGAATTTAAGGGCGACCTGCCTCGGGCGCTGGCTGCCTATAATGCAGGGGCTAAAACTGTCAAGGATCAAGGTGGAATTCCTCCCTTTAAGGAGACTCAGGATTATGTGAAAAAGGTGCTGGGATACTACCAGGGGAGGGGACTTTAATGGGGGAGTCAGGGAAAGTAAACTCTTCTGTAATTATTCTTCTCCTGGTGGTGATTGGTCTAATAATAGGCGGCATCTTTCTGCTCGACCATTACGGCGTCTTGAGCTTAGAGAAGATTGCCTATCCCACGCTGTCTAAACTGCCGGTGGTAGGTGAATCTTTTAAACGGCCTACTGTTATGGCCGAGACAAGCTTAGATGTCTTAAGAAGAAAAGAATTTGCTAATATTAAGGAGTCTCTTAAGGCTCAATTAGAAGAGCTGGAGAAAAAAGAGGCTAACCTGAAAGAAAGAGGGGAGGCGATATCAGAGAAAGAAAAAGAATTAGCTGACAGAGATCAAGAACTATCTCAAAAAAAACAGGCGTTGGAAGAAAGGACAGTCAGGTTTGAAGATCAGGAAAAGAATCTAAAGAGGCTGGCTACCCTTTACCAGAATATGAAACCGGCCCAGGCAGCGCAGATCCTTCAGGGATTGGAGGACCCTGTTATTATTGATGTATTTAACTTTATGGATGACAGCCTGGTTGCCGTCATTATGATGAATATGGATCCGAAGAGAGCAAGTGAGCTTTCTCGGAAGATGAGTAAATAAGGCCACGGAAGGCGTGATTACCATTTTTTATTTGTTAATCTGTCTTTATCGTGGCTTTTTTTAGCCTTATTTACAGCGTAACTACTCAGGTGTCTGGTGATTGGTAGTCTGGTATTTGTTAGACCACCAGGCTGTCAGACACCAGACTACCAGACTACCAGACACCAGACTACCAGACACCAGAGTAGTGATATAAAACATCACAGCAATAATCGCAGCAATTAATTTAGCTAAATCATCTCTTGAACAGGGATGAGGTAACGTCGCAATGTACGCTCCAGAATATCTTCGTCATCTTACTAAGCAAAAACTGTACGCAGATGGACCCTCTGTGTCCAATCCACGCCCTTATTCCTCAGAGTCGCCTTCCTTTGGCCTCATTCTAAATCAACTTCTATTTACGCCTTTCCCACAGACTGAAAAAATTACTCATAATTTAGGGGAATTACTGCGAACAGCAGGAGAAGACCGCAGCTATTCTCTTGAACTGCTTTCAGATACCCTCCGGATATTGGGGGCTAAAAATATCACCCCTCAAGAATTATTGGGTGATGTCCCTTTTTTTACGCCGGAGAAGAAAATAAGACAGCCACATCCCTGGAATTTCCACATTCGAATCCTGCCTAAACCAAGAAATCAAAGAGAAAAAACCCTGGAATTTATAAAGAAGATGGTAGAAGATCTTTCCGAGTTGGAAAGAGATATTTCTTCTGCCAGGCCTGAGGTATCCGGAATCCTTAGTGATATTAAATTCATCGTCAGGAAGGAAGAATTTAAGTTCTTGCCGAATAAGGTCACTAAGCTGAAAAAGGTAATTGAGGCCTCTTCAGGATTAGAGGATAAATTCATTGTTTCCCCTCTATTGAATCAGAATTTGGCTGATATCGAGCCATTACTGGAAATAACTAAAAGTATTAATGTGGAGGAGGGAAGACTGAGTGAAGAGTTTGGGAAATTAAAGAAGGGACAAGCTGTTCCTTTGCTAAAGATAGAGGAATCGCTTGCTCAAATATCTAAGTTGGATGATGAACTGGAGCAGAAAATAAATGAAATCTCAGGGCAGACTGGGATTAAAAATCCTATTTTCCGAGAGCCTTTTCTTGATTTAATTAATAAAAGGAAAGATTTGAGGGAATTATTGGCTCAAAAAATAAATAATTTAGATAAGGCTCCAATAGAAAAGCAAAAAGATGCGACATTCCTGCACATTCTAAAGGAAGGAGTAGAAGAAGTAATTAATTTGGCGACAGGGTTGCTTGAAAAAATAATCCCACTCCAAAAATCAGCTAATCCTAATCAGGAGGGAAGCCGGCAGATAGAAAGGCTTGATGAAAGTGTAGAGCCGGTATTGACTCTGGTTCAAGAGATAAGGGGATTAAATCAAGAAATTATTCGAAAGTTGGAAGGGATAGGGGAATACCTTGAGATAAAGAAAGATATGGGTAACCTGGACGCCAGGCTGGAGGAACTGGCAAAGTTAAGCCTGAAGCTAAATTATTATACAAATATAAGTTATAGAAGCAAAGGAATCCCTGATAAAACTACACAAAGTAAAACAGCAATTGATTTGGTTGAGGTTGAAAGAGGAGAGAAGAAGCGTCCGGAAAGGTTGAGGGAAAAAGCAACTGCTACGGGCCTATCCGAAAAGAAGGCCGGCATCCTTGAAGCTGATCCGGCAGCAAGTGAAGAAATGGAATGTAGCCAGGAATTTGGCGATTGTATTTACCTATCGGATCAGCAATTGCCAAAATTAGGTAAAGTCGAGGTTGAAGGATCAAAGGTTGAGGAAGAAGGTAAGGAGATAGTTGAGGATAGGGAGATTGAGATTAAAGGAGGCAAGGTTGAAGAAGCAGGCGATAAGGTAGTTGCGGCTACAAAGGTCAAGGTTGAAGAAGCAGGCGATAAGGTAGTTGCGGCTACAAAGGTCAAGGTTGAAGA
>JASEGY010000201.1:5595-6019 GCA_030019105.1 bacterium
AGAAGCAGAGGTTGAAGAAGTAAGTGAAGTGTCTGGGGCTACGAAAACCGAGGTTGATGGAGAGGAAGTAAATGATGAGTCTCTGGAGGTTGTGGAAATTGAGGTTATAGAGGTAGAAGTTAAGAAAGTAAGCGATGAAATAGTCGAGGCTGAGAAGCTTGAGGCTAAAGGAGTAGATGTTGAGAAAATAAGCGATAAGATAGTTAAGATTACAAAAATTAAGGCTAAAGAATCAGAAGTTGAGAAAGCAAGTAATAAAATATCTGAGGTTGCGAGACTTGAGGCTAAAGGATTGAAAGCAAGCGATGAGGTAATTGAGACGTCCTTTTCGTCCCTTTTGTCCCTTCCGTCCCTTCCGACTAAAGGAGTGAAAGCAAGCGATGAGGTAATTGAGACGTCCTTTTCGTCCCTTTTGTCCCTTCCG
>JASEGY010000201.1:6117-6577 GCA_030019105.1 bacterium
CGTCCCTTCCGACTAAAGGAGTGGAAGCAAGCGATGAAGTAATTGAGACGTCTCTTTCGTCCCTTTTGTCCCTTCCGTCCCTTTCGACTAAAGGAGTGGAAGCAAGCGATGAGGTAATTGAGACTGCGAAGACCGAAGTTGAAGAAGCAAAGCTCGAGAGAACAAGTGATGAGGCAGTTAAGGCTGCGAAGTTTGAGGCCGATGAAGTAGAGGTTAAGGAAGTAAGCGGTGAAGTGGTTAAGGCTGTCGAGGCAGTGAAAGCTGTTGAATTTAGAGCTGAAGGAGCAGAGGTTGAGGAAGTAAGGGATGAGATAATCGAGGTTGCGAAGCTTGGGGCTGAAGGAGTAGAGGCCGGGGAAGTAAGGGATGAAGTGGTTGAAACTGCGAAACTTGATGCTGAAGGAACAGAGGTCGAAGAAGCAGACGAGGCGGTGAAGATCGAGTCTAAAGAGGAAGTAAG
>JASEGY010000202.1 GCA_030019105.1 bacterium
ATCCGCAATCTGCAATCCAAAATTGGTTTGGTTGCGGCAGGAGGCCGCGCTAGGACCGTGCTGAGTATATTTACGGTGTATTACGCTAAGCTGCTAATTTCTGCAAAAATGATGGCAGATCAGATGCCTCCCTTGGCCCCACCGTTACTTGCCAGGCATCCCCTAATTCTTCTTCCAACTCCCCTTTTAACTGGGCTACATACCCGGGGATAATGAGGTTGCGGTGTGCAATCTTCTCCTCAATCCCGGTCTTTTTGACAAATGGCGCGATCAAATCAGCCACAAACTTGCCGGCTGACCAGGCCGTCAGGGTAGAAAGCCCGTCTGTGTCCATAATGAGAAGCCAGGTAGGCACCTTTGAGGCCTCGATCTCGGAGTTGACAATGAAGTAAGTCAGCGAGAAATTAGTCGTAATCGCCAGGACTGATTCTTTGGCCGGCGCATTAACCTCATAAATTCCCTGGGACATAGTCATTGGCCGTTGGGGGTCGGTATAGATATTAAGCCGGTGTACCAGGAGAGGGAAGGTTCGGTAAGCCTCCAGGCCGGAAAGGACGATAATTCCGGCATACTTTTCTATCATAACCGAGGCATAGAGCGCCTCTTTCATGGGGTCAGCCGTCAGGTTGCCGGGAAAGGCAATCGTGGGAAAGCCAAAGGGCTTGAAACGCTTTTGAAGCGCCAGCCGCCGAATAGCTGTTTGATCATACAAGGCCTGACCAATAGAGCCGGGAGAAGAATCAATAATAATATCCTTTACCCCGGCCTTAATCAGCCTGTCACTCAGTTCACTCAGGGCGTCCAGCCCCTTAGCTGAAGCAACCAGCGCAGCGCCGGTTGTTTTGGCCTTGGCCACTTCGGCCATTGCCCCGGCATTATCAGGAGTGGCCGCATAAAGAAGGGGCTTTTTATCCTTAACCATCTCAGCCGCCGCGGCCATTATTTCCGAATCCTCACTCATTAAAACAATCCCGTACAAAGTGTCTTTGACTTGCTCCACTAAACTCAAGAAAGATTCCTTCCGGCCGGAAGTATTCTTAAGGGCAACCAGATCAGCCCTGAGGGTTAGCCCAACCCGCTCAAACCGGACGTCATCTAATTGTTTTAACCTGGCCTTTACCTCTTCTGCCGGGGAGGTATCTTCAATTAAAATAGCCAACCCCGAGGGATGGACAAAGGTTTTGTCATGTCTGAACAGAACCGTTTCTTCACCGATCTTGAGGGCATAGTCACCACTTCCAATGGTAATCGGTCGAATGGGCGGGGCCGAGGCTTCACCTAAGGTTGCCTTGGCCTCTTCTGACACATAGGGGCAGACAGCAAGTTCCACTTTCCCGGTTGCGACCTGCATAGCAAAGGCAAGACAGGTGGGAAACTTACATTCACGACAATTCGTTCGGGGTAATAGTTTGTAGATTTGTATTCCTGTTAAAGCCATAATACTGTACTCCTTTCTTGTTAGTCTCGAGTTTCGAGTCTCGAGTCTCGAGTCTCGAGTTTCGGGTTTCGAGTCTCGAGTTTCGGGTTTCGAGTTTGGAGAAGTGCGGAACCCGCAACTCGCAACTCGAAACTTATGAGTGTAGTAGGGTGGGCATTGCCACACTGCCATTAAGTTATAGCTTTTAAGATAATGTTTTTGGGGTAATCCAGTTTCGAGTTTAAAGTTTCAAGTTTAAAGTTAGGGGTTGGAAGTTAAAGAGTTGAGAACTTTAAACTTCAAACTTCAAACTAACCCCAAAATCTTTTTCTTAAATACTATACTACTACTACCGAGTTTGTGAGTGGTCGAAACGATGAACAAGGCCGAGAATTGCTGCAACAACAGCGAGTTCTGCGCGACAGTTTCATCTGCAATCGCTCACCAGTCGGAAAGGTGTTGTGTTGACTGTTTCTGTGTAGCGACTTGTTCGGCTTGCGATATCACACGGCTTCCTGCATCGGTCTGACGCGAGGTGCAGGGAGAGAACGTTCCTCTGACTCGAATTGACTAACCACGTCTTCAATTACTTCACATAGTTGACTATACACCTGCAGCGGGTTATCGCCGTGGATTCCCGTAATCAGATCAGGGCACATGCCAATATACACATGATCTTCTTCACTCCACTCCACCCACTTATGGTATTGATCGCTCGTTTTCATTCCTGTATCTCCTCAACAGCTTGTCGAACTTGTTTCTCCTGATAATGCTTCGCGTCATCGCCGGGCTTTCCGCTGAGTGTGACTGCACCAGGATATCGGATGTGCATGAATTTACGGTGCGATCCCTTGCCACCGCTGGCGATCTCATAAAATCCGACATCGCTCAGGTCTTGAATCAGTTCTCGGATTTTTCTTGGCATAGTGTAAAGACTTCCCCTGAGAAGGATTGGCGCTTGGTCTGCCTATGTTCCGCTTCACCTGCCGCCGACTCTGGCAAGACTCCTTCCAAAAACCAGAGCGTGGGCTGCCTCAAGGCGCACGCATACCCGCGCCGAAGGCGGTCAAGTGCAAGCGGTGGCCGAAAGGATGACCATGTTATGCGGCTGCGGCTACTTCCAATCGGGGATTTACTAAACGAGAATGAGTTTCCGGCCTCAGCTTATCAACTTTTACGTAAACCACTGTTTCTCCGTCTATGAGAGCCTTGTCAGCCATTCTAATATTAGCCTCCAAAAGCTCCGGATCATCCTGTGGGAGAATAAAAACGTGAGCCCCTCTGGGGATTTCATCCAAAATCTCCGGATGATCTAAAACATACTTAGTAAACTCCCCCCCCAGGATAACATTCTTCTGAAACAACTTTTCCTCGGTCATCTTGCAGCCAGTTCTCCTATTGTTTCCCTGACCAACCGGACTGACTCCGGATGCCGCATGACCAAAATATCTGCTCCGGCCATAGCCAGACTCAGGGCGGTCATTGACTCCCAGAGAATACCACGTTCTTTGGCCGGGCCCAGAGCAGGGGACTCCTCTTCACTTATCCTGGCTTCTTTGCACTTCCATGCTTCTTTACCTACATCACAGAGAAACGGAAGTTGCAACTTCTCATCATTGGCCGTTAAAGCCGCCAACCTGATCCGCTCCATGACCGAATAGGTATACTCAATACCATAACCCAGGGCGCCGGTCGTCGTGTCTATCACTATTTTATCTAAAGGCAGCCCCAGATTTTCAAGCAGTATATTCAACTGTTTAGCTAAATTGACATCAATCGGGGTTTGAGCGATCACCCCATGTTTATAACCCATGGCAGCGGCGCCAATAAAGCGATAGTTCTCTTCCTTAAGCGGTCCCAGCAAAAGATTGCTTCCGGCACATCGTTCGGCAACTGCCTTCAGAACCTCGGTATCCTTTTCTACCTTACCTGTGCCGTGGACAATAAAGGGAGTACCAGGCAGGGCTTTAACTATCTGCTCAGTTAATTCAGCGGCATCAGCCGCGCTCTTGTTTGCCCCCGTCGGGTCTGTTCCCGCTAACTGAAGGCAAACCATATCCGCTCCATATTTGTCGACGACAAGTTTAGCCCAGGCCACCGGATCATTAAGCACATCTTTAAAAGGCGCCACAGCCGCCTCAGCCCAATCCTCCGGGGCAATATCGTAAACCTCCATGGCAATCTTAGGGGGATTGGGTATTTCACCCTCAAAATAGTGAAAAGGTAAGGTGGTTTCCCCGCCTATTTTGACCGCGGCATCCCCTGCTCCCACGGTTTGCTCCTTAATCCGACCACTATATTTTTCTTTTAAAACCTCAACAGCCAATTTTTACTTACCCCCTTTTTCTTCTTTCGTGGGATCAACTTCAATCTTTGCTTCTTCTGCTGCCTCTGCTTCTTCGACTGCTGCTTCTGCTGCCTCTGCTTCTTCGACCTTTTCTTTTGTCGGCTCTATTCCTTCGGCCTCAGTTCCTTTTGTTTCCACATCTTCTTTGGCTTCAACCTCTTCCTCTACTTCTGCCTCTATTTCAGCTTCTATAGTTTCTATTGCTTCTTTCTCCGGCTTAGCCTGAGCTTTTTTGGCAGATGAAAGCCTGGAGGCCATACTTTTCTCAAATATTTCTCCCAGGGTAACCCCCCGTTCTCCCTGGCCCTTGAGATAACTTGATACTTCCTTTTCTGCCTCTACTTGAGCTGCCTCCTTGAGACTAAGGATCATCCGCCGTTCAGATGGTTTAATTTCCAGGACTTTGACCTTGACCTTCCGGCCAACTGAAACTATCTCAGAAGGAGAACTGACCCTTTTATCAGAAAGTTCTCTTAATGGAATAAGTCCTTCTATTCCTTCCGCCATGTGGACAAAGACATAAGACTTAACCACCTTTATTATTTCTCCTTCAACGATAGTGCCCACCTTAAATTTTTCTTCTACCTCTAACCAGGGATCAAGTTTGGCTTGTTTTATGGAAAGGGATATCCGTTCCTGTTTCTTGTCTATCCGCAATACCATTACTTCTACTTCCTCTCCGACACTAAGCAGCTCTGAAGGATGCTTTATCCAACTCCAGGACAGCTCTGAAAGATGCGCCAGACCATCTATGCCACCCAGGTCTATAAAAGCCCCAAAATTAGTTATTCGGGCCACTTTACCCTTACGGATCTGTCCTTCATAGAGATCATTCACGATATTCTCTTTAAGCTTCTGTTCTTCTTCTTCCAGGACTTTTTTCTGAGATAAAACAACCTTTCGGCGTGAACGGTCAATCTCCAGAACCCTCAACCGGAATACTTCCCCAATATATCGATCCAGGTCTCTTACCGGCCGTTTTTCTATATGAGAAGCCGGGACAAAACCCCTGAAACCAAGATCGACCAGAAGTCCACCTCTTACCCTTTCTACTACCGTGGCTTTAACTTCCTCCTGCGCATCATAAGCGTGTTGGATCTTAAGCCAGGTCTGTTCCAGGTCGGCCCTCTTCTTGGAGAGCATAAGATTTCCTTCCCGATTATCTGCCTGGAGAACAAAGACATCAATCTTGTCGCCAACCTTGACGACCTCTTGCGGAGAAGAGAACGCCTTGTGGCTTAATTCTTCCATAGAGATGATCCCTTCTGATTTCTGTCCTATATCAACCAGAACACTGTCTGAGTCTATTCTGACCACTGTTCCGGAAAGGATCTCCCCTTGCTGAACACTCTTGATGGTTTCTTCATAGACGCTCCAATCGTGCTTCTCTTCCGGCACCGCTTCTGCGGCAGGCTTAGCGATTTCCTTTTTTGGCTCCGGTTCCGGCTCTGGTTTCGGCTGGGAAAGCAATACTTCTTCCTCAACCCCGGTCAATTCTTGACCGCTCATCTCATCCTCATCCAATAAACCGGTCGGTATATGTTCTTCTTTTATTTCTTCTTTTATTTTTTCTCTTTCCTGGTACTGAACTTCGCTAAGTTCTTGACCTAAAAACTCGTCCTTATATGATTCCTTTAAATTATTCATTCTAATTAACACTCCTGTCGATAGTAGTAGATTAGGCTTTGCAATAGCCATTCCTTGTCAGTTGTTCGTTGTCAGTGGCCGGTTGTTTTCTTGCAAATGACCACTGACTACTGACTACTGGTTCATAGTTAATTTAGCTGATTTAACCGTATTGCCCAAAAGCATAGTGATAGTCATTGGTCCGACACCACCTGGAACCGGAGTGATCGCCCCGGCTACTTTACTTACTTCATCAAAATCTACGTCACCAACCAATCCCTCGGAAGTCCGGTTAATACCTACATCGATAACCGCTGCCCCGGGTTTGACCATATCGGCTGTAACAAATTTCGGCTTACCAATAGCCGCTACTACTACATCCGCTTCCCTGACAACAGCCGGCAGGTCCTTTGTCCATGAATGGCAGATAGTTACCGTGGCATTCTTAGACAAAAGCAGCAGGGCAACCGGCTTACCAACAATATTACTCCTGCCGACTACCACCGCCCGGGCGCCTTTCAGTTCAATTCCACTCCGGTCAAGGAGCTCAATGCATCCAGCCGGCGTGCAAGGAAGGAAAAGCCGTTGAGTCTTCATATCCTCAAAGTTCTTCACGACTGACATCCGTCCAATATTAACAGGATGAAAGCCATCAACATCTTTGTCCGGGGAGATGGCATTTAAGACCTTGTTTTCGTTTATTTGCTTAGGAAGTGGCAATTGAGTCAAAATTCCGTGGATCTTCGGATCATTATTCAACTCCTCAATCAAGCCCAGCAACTCCTCCTCAGAGGTATTTTCAGGCAAGGTATGCTGCCTGGAATAAATACCCACCTTCTCACAGGCGTTTGTCTTGTTCCGAACATATACCTGCGAAGCCGGATCCTCTCCCACGAGGATGGTAGCCAGTCCGGGTGTAACTCCCGACTGAATCACTTCAGATGCCTCTTGACTTAGCTCCTGACGAATCTGCGCTGAAATAGCTTTACCATCGATGATATTAGCTGACATTTTACACCTCCTTTCGATTTCGGATTGCAGATTGCGGATTGAAAAACTGGGTCTTGTTCATCGTTTCGGCCACTTAAGTCGAAAATGGGAAATGGAAAATTAGGAAATGGAAAGTATCTTGATTTACTTCCTATTTCCCATTTCTTACTTCCTATTTTTAAATGGC
>JASEGY010000203.1 GCA_030019105.1 bacterium
ACATAGCCTATCTTGAATTCGCTTACCCCAAAATATTTATCTTAAGAGCTATAGAGACTGGACAAGGTGTTCTGTAGGGAGTTGTAAAGTATGAGAGTTGAACAGCTATATCTTAGAAATATCGGCCCTTTTATTGAAGCTTATATGGAAATGGATGCCAGGTCACAAGTTGTTTTGATTACAGGTGAAAATGGCACAGGCAAAAGCATTATTCTTGATGCGATTCGCGGCATGTTTGGCTTCAATTATGGACGATTAGAAAGAGATATCCGAAGACAAAAATGTAGCGGCCAGGCAATTGTCAAAATAGTTGTAGAAGCCGGCATATTCCTAACATTAGAACAAATTCTACCTTTCGGAAACGATTTAACCCTAATACCCAGGCAAATTAAGGCGGATAGGATTGAGATACAGCCAGGATCTTATCTGAATGATATTCCAGTACAAGTCCGAGACGGTGGGAAGTGTCCAAATTGGGTTGTAGATTTTTGGCCCTCGACATCGCCCAGCGGGTCATATAAGATTAATGCTTTTACAAACCCAAACCATAGAAGCTTTTTACTCAATGCCTTGCAAGGCACAAAAGAAAAGGCTGACATCACCCAACTTATCTGTCATTTTGACTATATGCGGGATAGCCGAAATCCACAGGAAAAAGCCGCGGCTGAACACCTTTATGAAATATTAGAACGAATTATTGCTAATAGCTTGTTGGGTGACGGCAAATTAAGCCACGTTGCCCGTTCAACTTATGAGCCGATTATCATCCAGAACGATCAGCCTGTGAGCTTAGAGAGTCTTAGTGGGGGTAATTTATATCTTATCCAAAACATGGTTGGCTTACTAGGCAAGATGTATTCCGTGCATTTCCTGCAGCAAACACCCCTTTCCGAATTATGTCAAACACCGGGGCTACTCTTGATTGATGAGGCTGAAAATCAATTACATCCCAAATGGCAAAAACGCTTCATCCGATCAATCCTGGATATTTTCCCAAACTTGCAAATTATCGCCACTACACACTCTCCTTTCATTATTTCCTCTGTTTCCCAGGCACAGGTTTTTGTGTGCCATTCAAAGGTGGATCATTGTATTGTTGTTGATGAGACAGCGGAATACAGTAACAAACCTGTAGATGAGATTTTGATGTCTCCTTTATTTGAGGCAACCCAACCTTTTAATGAGGAAATTTCGCAATTGATAACAGAGCGGAAACGAGCAATTGAGACCGGCGAACAGGAAAAGCGTGAGCAAATTGAAGTAAAACTTAAGTCGCTTAACCCTGAGTATTTTTCTTATTTTGATACAGATAAGTTGTTAGAGGAGATTTCCGGAGGAGGGGGCAAAGAATGATCTCAATAGAGAGACTCCCTGAACCGGCAATCTTGACCAAAAAGAAGGAAAAGTGGCTGGCTGCTTATCTTGCAAAACGACCTGCTAATCCGAGACCCCCTTCCAGCCAGTACGGACATCGAGATATTCGTGACACCCTGGGCGCAATGAGTTTCAATAAATGCTTTTATTGTGAGTGCAAACTTGGAACGGCTAAAGACGAAAGAGGAGAAATTGACCATTACATTGAGGTGGAGGAAGAGCCAAGATTAGCCTTCGACTGGGATAATCTTTATTTGAGCTGTCATGACTGCAACAGTAAGAAACTGCCTAACACAAGCATCCCAGTTTCTGATTGCTTAGATCCATGTGATCTGTCAGAAGACACCTCGGCACATTTGACATTTAATGACGAATGTAT
This sequence comes from bacterium, assembly GCA_030019105.1. Classification (GTDB taxonomy): domain Bacteria; phylum UBA9089; class JASEGY01; order JASEGY01; family JASEGY01; genus JASEGY01. Next base: position 1,754 of record JASEGY010000203.1, read on the forward strand.
CAGACCTCGCAATGGTTCACAAAAAGGTGCAGGGACAATTCAGAAATACAGCTTAGATCGTGACGAGTTAGATCATCTTAGAGTGAAGCAGATAAAGAACTTTGAGCGACTTTTGCGCGGATTGCTCGAACGGCAGATTCAGGATGGGAGAGATTCTCTTGCGCCTCAGGAGAAAGAAGCAATTGAGAGCTTTAAGGAGCCTTGTCATGCCTTTTCTCTGATGTTCAGGGTTTACCTGACTAACGTAAATCTGTAGGCATCTTCTCAAGAGGGGCCTTTTCAATAAGTTAATTTTAAGGAGATTTCGGATGTTCAACAAGATATTAATTGCCAATCGTGGAGAAGTGGCTTTAAGAGTAATTCGTGCGGCCAGGGAACTTGGGATAGCTACCGTCGCTGTTTATTCTCAGGCTGATGCTGAATCTTTACACGTCCGATTTGCGGATGAGGCGATATGTATTGGCCCCCCTAAAGCGACTTCAAGTTATCTATCTATGCCCCAGATTATTGCGGCGGCTGAAGTAACCGGGGCTGAGGCTGTCCATCCCGGTTCCGGTTTTCTGTCTGAGAATCCTAAGTTTGCTGAGATATGCGAGGAGCACCACCTTCGATACATCGGGCCTTCCCCTGAGGCCATCAGGACAATGGGAGATAAGGCCGAGGCCAGGAAAATTGCTGCTTCGGTCAATGTGCCCATCATCCCCGGATGTAAAGAGCCCCTTGTATCTGAAGAGGATGCCCTTAAAGTAGCTCAGGAAGTGGGTTATCCGGTGCTATTAAAGGCTGTCTCCGGCGGTGGTGGAAAGGGAATGCGGATAGTTGAAGAAAGCGGTCAAATGGGAGAGAATTTTGCTATGGCTCAGGCTGAGGCCAAGTCTGCTTTTGGCAACCCTGACCTTTATCTGGAACGTTACATTACAAAACCGAGACATATTGAAATCCAGATTCTGGCTGATTCTTTCGGGAATATGGTTCATCTGGGAGAACGAGAATGCTCCATCCAGTTTCGACATCAAAAACTGCTCGAAGAAACCCCTTCTCCAGTGGTCAGCCCACAACTTCGGCAAGAATTAGGCACAGCCGCCTTGAAGCTGGTTAAGGCCGTGGATTACTCTAATGCCGGCACGATTGAATTTTTACTTGATGAGGAAGGGAATTTTTATTTTATCGAGATGAATACCCGAATTCAGGTGGAACATCCCATTACCGAGGCGGTCACGGATATTGACTTAATAAAAGAACAAATTCGACTATCTGCAGGCGAGAAATTAGGTTATACTCAGCAGGATATAAAATTTTCAGGACATGCGATGGAATGCCGGATAAATGCCGCTGATCCCAAAAATAACCTCGCTCCTTCTCCCGGCAAGATAACCGACCTTCATTTCCCTGGCGGTCTTGGGGTGAGGATTGACAGCCATATCTATGCCGGCTATTCTATTCCGATTGAATATGATTCTCTTTTAGCCAAATTAATTGTTCGTGGTAAAAACAGAACTGAGACTATCGCCCGTATGTCCCGGGCTCTGAATGAGTGTGTCATTAAGGGGGTAGCAACGACTATCCCCCTTCATCTACAATTAATGGAGGATAAAGACTTCAAAGAGGGGATGTTCGATACACATTTCCTGGAAAGATATATTGGGCATTGATCCTCGTTTCGGTCATTCATAAGGTTCGAGTTTCGAGTTCCGGACTTTGCACTTTTCCAAACCCGAAACTCGAAACCCGAAACCCGAAACCCGAAACTGACAAGAAAGGGGGAAAATAATATGGCTGTTTCGTTGATAAAGAAAGAAGAGGCGCATATCTTAAGAGTATTACCTATGCTCTTGAAAAAGGACGCTCGATTTCGACAGGAGGTCTCTATTGTCCTGAGCGAGGTGTTTGCGAGCAAAGGTGAGTTGGAGCGTATATTGGAGGAGATGCAGAAAAGCAGGGAAGAGTCTAACCAAAGGCTTGAGGAATTTGCCAAAAGGTTCGAGGAACATGATAGAAGATTTGAGCTTCAGATTAAGGAGCTGCAGGCTCTCAAAAAAGAGGCGACAGAGCGATTTGAGACCATGGACAAGCGATTGAGCCTCCAGATTTCAGACTTAGAGATTGAAATGGATAGACGGTTTGATGCAATAAAGGAGAGACTTGAAGTTATAGTGGTGGCAATAGATAGGCAATTCGAGGCTATGCAGCAGCAGATGGACAAGCGATTCGAGGCTATGCAGCAGCAGATGGACAAGCGATTCGAAGCTATGCAGCAGCAGATGGACAAACGATTCGAAGCTATGCAGCAGCAGATGGACGAACGATTCGAGGCCATGGATAAGCGATTTGAGGATCAGAAAGATTGGGTAGGTAAGGTGGTCGGTGGTCTTCAGGGAAGGGCGGGGAGGAACTTAGAAGATGTAATTGCCGGAACATTAAGGGTGGCTTTAAATAGAAGGGATATAAAGCCGGAAAGTATTATTATGCGGAAAGAGTTTTTGGATGATGAAGGCAAGATTGGACCAGCCGGAAGAAGCTATGAAATAGACATCTATGCCCATAATTCAGAGTCAATGATCTTTGAAATAAAATCTTATGCTGAACCGGAGGATGTTTTGCGATTTAACGATAAGGCCGAGTTGGTAAAAGAAAAACTGGGCATCCCCAATTCTTCAAAGATACTTATCACGCTCCAGAAGGGCAGGAAGATGGTTGATGCCTGCCGGAATCTTGGAGTTGAGTTGGTCTGAGAATGCCGTTTGGCCACGAATGGCGATAACCATTTGTAAGCGTTCAGGTATCAGGTATCAGGCGTCAGGTTTTGCCTGGTATACAGCCCGTAGTTGCTCTGGAGAGGTTGAAGGATAGAATCCATCCTCAATCATCTTCACTTTAGGGTTAAGCTGACAACCTGATACCTGAACGCTTACCTTACCTTAGCAATTGAAAATATATAACTGCTACACCTTGCCATATCCTTACTTGATGTCCAAAGAGTAAGTTTGCTCACGTGTAAAGGTTGTTTATTTTCGCTTACTTACCTTACCTTACCTTACCTTCTTGATTAATCTCCGATAACCCACCGGCTTATAGTTTTTCAAAAACCCTTCCGGACTTTCGGCCAGGACCTTGCCTTTGCTCAGGCAGGAATGGATAACTTTTTTCTCACCGTTAGTTAATAGCAACCCAACGTGAACTATATTCCGGCCGATTACTTTAGCAAAGACCAAATCCCCTGTACAGCCTTCAAATTGAGTCACCCTCTGACCTAACTTCATCTGATCAAGGGCATGTTTAGGCAAGACTAAATCAAGGGCATTTTTAAAGGCAACTTGAATAAGACCGGAACAGTCAAGACCCTGTCTGCTTCTCCCCCCCCTGAGGTAAGGAGTTGTTTCCACATATTTCAGGGCCGTGTTGATGAGTTTATTTAAATCACCTGGAGCAACTTCAATCAGCTCGCCCTTGCCGGGTCTCCTTATTCCCTCCCAGGGATTTTCAAGAGACGGACCAAGCAGAACCACTTCATCTTCATAGACCCAGCCCAGGGTTAGATCGTCTAACTGGATAAGATATTGTTTCCCATCCCTGATCAAAATCCTGAAAGGATTATCCTCAGGGATCAACTGGGTAGCTAACTCTCCAGACCCCTTCTTTCTCCTAACCCCTACTATCTCTTGCCCTGCCTTACCCCAATTTAAAGTAGTCCTCCCTAATTGGGCTGGATCAGAAAGAATAACCATGTGGTCGATAATCTTGAAAGAACTTTTTTCCCTCAGAGATTTAACTATTCGATCCCTCTGGGCCGGCAGTAACACCCGTCCCCGCAGGATTAATTCTTCTTGTGGCTGATTAAGCTCAGACCACACATCTATTATTACCGGATCATATTTTACCTCATATTCTCTTTTTATCCGGGCAATAATCTCTTCTATTTGCTTAATTAGATTCCTCCTACTTTTGTATCCTCTTCAAATTTAATGGGTATCTGTTGTAAGTTGTAGGTTGTAGGTTGTAGGTTCGCTGGTGTGACGGTCAACTTACAACTTACAACCTACAACCTACAACCTACAACCTACAACCAGGTATACCAATAGATTTGAAGAGGATACCTACTTTTCTTCTTCTTCAAAGATCCTGATCTCTAAGGGATCAAGAGAAACGATCTCAATCTCTACCCCACAGTTCTCGCAGTCTATTATCTCTTCTTCCTCAGCGTCAACAGGGATTATTAGATTTTCATCGCATTCCGGACAACTAACCACCATCTCCATATTGATTATCTCCTTTCTTTAGATAAACACCTCTCTCTTCTTAATAGTCTTCAGCTTCTTCAGGCGGTCGATAGTCCCGGCACAAGCCTCGAAGGCATCATGCCGGTTCTTCGCCGAGACGGCCGCCGCCAGGATTATCTCACCTACCGCTATTTGGCCCATGCGACGGATGATGAAGATGTCCTCAATAGCCCATTCACCCTTAATATCAGAGACGACATCTTCTAATTCCCTTATTGTCTCGGGACTTTCTTCGAACTCGATGTGAGATGTCTTTTTTTCATCCGAAGTATCCTCTCTGACTATTCCATAATGGATAACTACCGAGCCGGACTTGCTTCGGTTAATCTTCTCCAATATTGAAGCTGGATCTATCGGTTTTCGGGTAATCTCAATCATATTTTCCCTCTCCGGTTTATAGTTTATTACTATTCTACATATACCACAATAAGCCTAATTATGTCAAGCTAAAAGTTCACCTGGGCAGTATAGACTGCAGGAGACCGTTTTGAAATTGGGACTTTTATGATTTATGCTTGATTTTACTGGGCTT
>JASEGY010000204.1 GCA_030019105.1 bacterium
TCTGAACCTGACAACCTGAACGGGTTCTACCATAACTTTTGAAGAGGATACCAAAGGGGTGATTTTATCCAGGAGCATTCAAAAAAGAAAGGAGGGGAGCAGCAAAATGAAGATCAGACCTTTAGGTGACCGGATCATTGTCCAGCGAGTTGAGGAAGAGGAGCGAACCAAAGGGGGACTCATCATTCCCGACACCGCTAAGGAGAAGCCCCAGGAGGGGAAAGTCATGGCGGTCGGCAGTGGAAAGCTCAATGATAAGGGTGAGCGAATCCCTATGGAAGTCAAGGCGGATGATCGAGTTCTCTTTGGGAAATACTCCGGAACCGAGATCAAGCTGGAAGGTGAGGAATACCTCATTATGCACCAGGATGACATCCTGGGGATATATCTATCTCCCCCTACTTTATGACCGATGCCGAAAAGATGGAAGCCGTGCTGGAGGAGACCTATATCCTTATCCACGAGAAGAAGATCTCGACCATGAAGGATTTGGTTCCTCTTCTGGAAAGGATCGTCCGGATGGGCAAGTCCTTTCTCATTATTGCTGAGAATGTGGAAGGCGAGGCCCTGGCCACGCTGGTGGTCAACAAGATCCGTGGGACACTGAAGTGTGCGGCGGTCAAGGCCCCGGGGTTTGGTGATCGACGCAAGGCCATGATGGAGGATATCGCTATCCTGACCGGCGGCCGGGTCATTACCAGGGACCTGGGGATTAAGTTGGAGAACATCAAGATAGAAGACCTTGGCCGGGCCAAGAGGGTAACCATCGACAAGGAAAACACGATCATTGTGGAAGGGGCCGGAGATAAGAAAGATATTGAAGGCCGGATATCCCAGATCAGGCTTCAAATCGAGGAAACCAAATCCGACTATGACCGGGAGAAGCTTCAGGAGAGGCTGGCCAGGCTGGCCGGTGGCGTGGCTGTTCTCAATATAGGGGCGGCCACCGAGACAGAGATAAAGAAGAAGAAGGCCAGGGTGGATGATGCCTTGCATGCCACCAGGGCCGCCGTAGAGGAAGGAATTATTCCCGGCGGCGGGGTAGTTCTGCTGCGGGCCCAAAGTGTCATAGACAAGCTTGAGCTTGAGGGTGATGAAAGGATTGGGGCCAATATTGTCCGCCGGGCATTAGAAGAACCTATTCGTCAGATATAGTGCTTAAGAAAAAGATTTTGGGGTTGGCTATCAATTGGAGTTTAGGCTTTAGCCTTTCATAACTAATGAAATCCTAAAGGATTAACTCCGAAAGCTACATAGTCTATCTTGAATTCACCTACCCCAAAATATTTATCTTAAGAGCTATAGTTAAAAATGCGGGGCTGGAAGGTTCGGTAATAGTGGAGAAGATCAGGGCTAATGCCGACTATAACTTTGGCTATGACGCTGCCGGGATGGAGTTCAAGGATTTAACTAAAGCGGGAGTGATTGATCCGGCCAAGGTAACCCGGTCGGCCCTTCAGAATGCCGCCTCTATTGCTGCTCTGATGCTGACCACTGAGTGTTTGGTGACGGATATTCCTGAAAAGAAGAAAGGTATGCCTCCCGGCGGTGGTTACGGTGAGGATATGTATTGATCTTTTCACCTTCCCGAAAGCTTAGAGCTTTCGGGAAGGTTAGGCCAATCGGGGAGGAGCCTGATTCGGACCCGTGTCCGTGACCGGGAGGGAAGTTGCCATGGAACAGTTCGACGACGAGAAGCGCGCCGGATACCGGTAGAGTCTGATAATTGAAAATGTGGTAGAAGAGGGGTGGCAAGAAAAAAATAAAAGGAGGTGATTGATATGGATTTAATTCCATTGAGACCATTTAGAGAGTTAAGCGCCGTAGAGGATGAAACCTCAAGGCTCCTTGACTACTTCTTTGGTCGAAGACCTATGTTAGGATCAAGGGAGAGGGCCTGGGCTCCCTTAATAGATGTCCGTGAGACAAAGGACAGCCTGATTGCCGAGGTCGATCTTCCTGGAGTGGACCCAAAGGATGTGGACATCTCGGTTGAGGGACGCACCTTGAGTATCAAGGGCGAAAAAAAGGTTGAGAGAGAAGAGAAGGAAGGTGGATACCGCTACTATGAGAGGTATTCCGGCAGCTTCCATAGAACAGCCACCCTTCCGGACGAGGTGGATCCAGCCAGGACAAAGGCCGGCTACAAAGATGGTGTCTTGACTGTTACCATGCCCAAATCTGAGGTAGCAAAGGCCAGGAAGATCAAAATCGAATAGGGTATAAGGAACTTGCCATCCCTCTTTTTTGAAAAGGCAAACCAACAAAGACTCAGGCCCATTGGGTTTCGCTACGCTCAACCCATGCGCATCAACTTAAGCATAACTCTTTATCGGCCAAGTAGATACGTAAAGTACAAAATTTACCCGACAGTCACCTGGGAAGGGAATTTACCCTTTAGGGTTTCATTTATGGCCAATACCAGCAGGATGAAAGGCTAAAGCCTAAACTCCTGTTTCCACAACTTGTTGTGTAGTAGAAGTTTCAGCTTAAGTTGATGCCTATGGGTTTCGCTACGCTCAACCCAACCTAACAAGTCGTGAGGGGCCGAAACGCTGATCAAGGCCATCTTTTCACCTTCCCGAAAGCTCGAAGCTTTCGGGAAGGTCAGAGTCACTATTGGCCGAAACGATGACCAAGACCGTGGTACCATAAACTACGGAGGAGACAAAAAATGATTAAATTTCCATTTCATATGAATCAGGAGATAGAGATTCTCTTAATATTTCCATTCAGGTTAGGAGTAGTGACAATCTTCCCAACGTAAGAAAAATTTTTCCATTTGCGCTCAAAAATTGAGGGACGGTTCATTTTCATCGTTTTTCCTGTGATTTCTTCCGGGCAACTTGTAGTCGCAGAGCTTGCTCTGCTAATCCTACTCAAGCAAAGCAAGCTTTGCTACTACAAACAGTTATCCACATACCCGCAAGCTTCACACTAAAGTGAACCATCCCAAAATTGAACAATTAGGGGTCAACGCAGATTCGAGCGGATTCGAGGGGTGAAACTTTCAACCTGTACGGTTAGAAATGAGGCCAAGATATTGTATCGCCCCTTCAGGGCTAATTGATGTTGTGGTCGGCCACTTTCCCAGGGCGTTGCCCTGGGCTTTATTGTTATGCCCCGTTGGGGCTCACCTTTCAGCCCTGAAAGGGCATAATACTATAGCCCAGGGCAACGCCCATTGTAGAATGTTGCTTAAAGTTGTTTTAAAGGCTGGAGTGCCGGGATTACTGCCGCTTCGACTGGAGGCTTGATTCAAAAGGCACGCCGAAGTTGCTTGAAGTAAATCCCAATCTCGGCTGGTGCTGGGATGGCCATCTGGCCAAGATGGCCCAAATTGCCGGGATGTCCTATCCTGAAATGGTCGGGGCTATCTTACAAGAGGCTGAACAACGATTAACCGGCCGGAAAGAAGAAGAGGCGGCATTCCCCGGACTTAAATAAAACAATGAGGCACACGAAAGCTAAAGCAAGCTATATTTCGGATTTTAGGCTTTAGCCTTTCATAATGAAATCCTAAAGGATTAACTCCTGAGTGTGGATAGCGTCACTACCTTTAGCTTTTATGAAGGCTATTGAAATAAAATGGAGGCGGTAATGTCTACTCGACAAGTTAAGAACAGGGAAGACGAAGAAATAAGGTCGAAAAGTTCAAAAGAAAAAGAAAAGACGGCCCAATGTGCTTCTTGCGGGAGGAAGATCAAGAAAAAAGCTCTCTGGGGTAAAGGCAAACCTTACTGTTCCCTTGAATGTCTTGAAGGATAGGATTAAATGGCCTTGATCATCGTTTTGGCCACTCAAGTCGAAAATGGAAAATGGGAAATTAGGAAATGGGAAATATCTTGATTTATACTCAGCACGGTCATAAATAGTGATTTTGAATAGGTTGTAGGTTGTAGGTTGTAGGTTGTAGAAGTAACTTACAACCTACAACTTACAACCAAATTACCCTGAGTTATTGAGAAAATACAAAATCGCAGATTATGCCCGCGTTGAGTATATTTATGGAAAAGCTCAAGGAATCGGATTTGCTATCCCCATCAAGCAAGCCCGCCAATTCATTAATCAACTTGCCAAATACAGTGGAATAAAATTATAGTCCGGGGTGATTGGTGTCTGGTAGTCTGGTGACTAGTGGTCTAAGAAAAACCAGCCTACCAGATACCACTCACCAGACACCAGACACCAGACTACCAAACACCAATCCCTATGACCATCAAACAAGAACTATCTAATCTAATCAAGGAAGCCATACTGAAATTACCCCTTAAAGAACAAGATGTTCCGGAAATTATTATTGAGAAACCCCGGCACAAGACTCACGGAGATTTCGCCACCAATGCGGCCTTTCTCTTAGCTAAAAAGCTAAGGGCTTCCCCGTACCAGATTTCAAACAAAATAGTTGAGCTTCTCCCAACTGATTCATTTGTATTAGAGAAGGTGGAAATAGCGGGCGGTGGATTTATTAATTTATTTTTGACTCCCTCTCGCTTCCATCAAGTTCTGCCCCAAATAGAAGCAGAAGATACACTATTTGGGACAAGTAAGACCAAAGAGGGACGAGTCTTAGTTGAATTCGTCAGCGCTAATCCGACCGGTCCGCTCCATATTGGACACGGCCGGGGTGCAGTCTACGGTGACTGCCTGGCCAATATTATGACGGCGGTTGGTTATCAGGTGGAAAGGGAATACTACATCAACGATGTGGGTAACCAGATGCAGTCCCTGGGCCGGTCCCTCTTGATCCGGTATAAACAGCTTCAGGGAGACAACGTTCCCCTGCCGGAAAATGCTTACCAGGGCGCTTACCTTATCCAATTGGCTAAGACCTTACCTGCCGGCGCAGAAGATAAAGGATTGGATTTCTTCGTTCAGTTGGCTAAGGAGGAAATACTTAAAGAGATACGGGATGATCTGGCCCGCCTGGGGGTAAAATTTAATCGCTGGTTTAGTGAAGAGAGTCTTTACGCTTCAGGCCGGGTGGATGAAACTATAAGGCTCTTAAAGCAAAAGAGCTATGCCTATGAAAAGGATGATGCCTGGTGGCTGGCCAGCTCCGGATTCGGCGATGACAAAGACCGTGTCTTAGTGAGAGAAACAAATGTTCCTACCTATTTAGCGGGAGATATAGCTTACCACCGGGATAAATATGACCGCGGCTGCGACCTCTTGATCGATATCTGGGGGGCCGATCATCACGGCTATGTTGACCGCATGAAGGCTGCTTGCGCTGCCTTAGATCATAATCCTGATTCTCTGGTTATCCTTCTTTATCAGTTAGTTAATCTCCTCAGGGATGGGAAACAGGTAAATATGTCCACCAGAGAGGGAGAATTTGTCACCCTTAAAGAGGTGGTGGATGAGGTTGGCCCTGATGCCGCCAGGTTCTTTTTCCTGATGCGTGACCACAACAGTCACCTCGACTTTGATCTGGAATTGGCCAAACGTCATTCAACTGATAATCCGGTTTACTATGTCCAATATGCTCACGCCAGGATTTGCAGTATCTTAAGAGAGGCCGCCGCCAGGAAAATAGAACCCCTTCCGGCTAAGAAGTGCCAACTCAATCTCCTGACAGTGGATAACGAACTGGAGATTTTGACTGAATTAGCCGCCTTACCGGATGATATAATTAACTGTGCCAATACCTTTCAGGTTCATCACCTTACCCTTTACCTTCAAGACCTGGCAGCCTTGTTTCATCATTACTATAATCATAACCGGATCATTTCGCAGGATAGGCCACTCTCCTTAGCCAGGTTGGCTATGGTGAACTCCATCCGGATAGTGATCAGAAATGTGCTTCATTTACTGGGGATATCAGCCCCGGAAAAAATGTAATGAGTTTTCCTCCGACAGACTAATGCCTAATTTCCCGGACATTAAACAAGGACCCATAACTAAAGGCAATCTCCTGAAAATCTTTTACCGGTATGCACTTCAAGTAATCCCGGTGGTAAACCATGATAAAAAAATAATCGGTTTCCTGAGAAAAAGCGCTTTGATCGCTGCTTCGGGGATAGTGGAAAATCTTAATACCCCGGTAGGAGAGTGGATTAAAGTTAACCTGGCTCCGGCTGATCCACAGGAAGACTTTGATCAATTAGTTGATACTATTCGAAGTTTTAAATATATTGAAGCCCTGCCGGTTATGAATCAAAATGGGGAAATAATTGATACATGGGATAAAACTACTCTTGTTATGGCCTGGGAGGGAAAGTATGATCAGAACCGGAAAAAGGAAGAACCTGCTTTAAAAACAGAGTTCAAGTCCCTTCCAGCGCATCTGGCAAAAATAGAAAGGGATTTAATCCTCAAGGTTATTAATAACCATCAGGGGAATATCAATGAAGCAGCCAAAGCTATGGGAATATCTCCTGCCAGTATCCGCTATCGGATAAAAAAACTTAAGATAGACTGGTGATTGGTCGTCTGGTAGTCTGGTAGTCTGGTATTTACCAGGCGGCCTTGTTCATCGTTTGGGTCATTTAGTCTATAGCTCTTAAGATAAATATTTTGGGGTAAGCGAATTCAAGACAGGTTATAT
>JASEGY010000205.1 GCA_030019105.1 bacterium
GCTATACAACACCCAATTTGGTCAAGCACTATTGGCCGAAACGATGAACAAGGCCCCACTTCACATAGAACCTGTGGATAAATCTTCAGGTTTATACACATCTTTATTTACCCAACAGTTTCAGTTGTCCCGCTGGGACTTGGTGGTTTGTGTAGCCTACTTCCCATCAGTAAACTGGTGGGCTATTTTCATTTGGCCCCTAATGGGGCCAGGGGAATAATCAACTGTCCCGTAGGGACTTTTGAGAATAGCCCACCACTTTAGTGGTGGGAATCAGCCCAAGTCGAATTAGTCCCGTAGGGACGGTTGAAATTGCTACCAGACATCTGTTGGTAGCCTCTAACTGCCAGTTTCACAAGCTATTGCAGAAATGTGTATAAACATTAGGGATAAATCACAGGCAGGATGCCTGTGTTACGTCCTCCACCTCAATACTCTCCACGTAGAATTCCTGCCCGCCGGTAGCCTGGAAGTGGATACCCCCACAACGGGGGCACTCAGCGGGCAGAGTTTCCTCCTTCCAGGTGAAGTCCTGGTCACAGTCCCAGCAATGGCAAGTAACCGGGATCCGACGTATGTGCAAAGCGACCCCCTGAGCAGGAGTCCCCTGGCTGATAATGTCGAAATAGAACTGGATGGAATCGCTCACGTAGCCGGAGAAGACCCCCAGCGCCAGGTCAATCCCGGTGATACGGGAGGCCCCGGCCTTCTTCGCCGCCTCCAGAGCCGTGGCAAGGATTCCTTCAGTAACAGGTAGCTCGTGCATTACATTGCCCAACCCGGGATAAAGAAGACCGGGGTAGAATTAAGCTCGGTTTGACCCCAAAAGTCCTTAGTAATGACACAGGCTGCTTTGGGTTGATAAGTCTTTATGAAACTCCTAAGACCCGACGGGATCGTCGTCTTCTTGAAGGGGCGGTATTTTGCCTCAAGAGGCAACATGTCTTTGTCCCTGAGGATAAAATCAACTTCGGCCTTTGACTTTGACCGCCAGAAATGAAGCTCTTGCAGGGTTTGGAGATGTTTGTGCAGTTCCCCCCAGACAGCGTTTTCAAATAGAGCGCCTTTATCAATTCGATTATTTATCGGATCAAAATCCCTGCCAAGAGAGTTCCTTAGTCCGGTGTCGTGAAAAAAGACTTTGGAAGATTTAATGATCTCCTGTCTTCGATTAGTATAATAAGGTGAAATAAGAGAAATAACAAAGGTGTTTTCCAGAAGGAAAAGGTGATTTTCAACGGTTGGCCTTGATATATTCAAAGAGTTGCACAGTTCAGAAAGATTAATCAAATTCCCAATCTGATAGCCAAGCAGTTCCACCAGATTATTAAAAGCAGAGACGTTTCCGATCTTAGCAAAGTCTTTGATGTCTCTTCTGATATAAGAGCGATAAATCTCAGCCAGGAGGGCTGTTTTATCCTCAATGGAAGGAAGCAGGATAACTTCCGGATAGCCTCCAAAGATGATGAATTCCTCAAAAAGTTTATTGAAATCAGTAGCTAAAAATCTTAACTCCGATATATCCGGCCTGACTTCTTCCGCTAAGATCAACTCGAGGTTAATGGTTCTCTTTCTCTCAAGAAGGGGAGAGTTTTTAAACTCCAGGAATTCTTCAAAATCAAGGGGATTGATCTCGAAAATCCTCTTTCGGCCGGTAAGGGTTTCTTTGAACTTATGTTTTATCTGGAGAGAAGAAGAACCTGAGACGGTCAGTTTTAGATTAGAATAATGATCGTGCAGTATTTTTAGAAAAGAGGAGGGGTTTTCTAAGTAATGAACCTCGTCAATAAAGATAAATACATCCTCTTGGGTATTTACTCCTCTGGCCTTTAAAAAGGAGAGGAAATCTTCACCATAAAGGCCATCAATTTGAGATAGAATTTGAGGAAATTCTAAATCAAGATATACTATTTGTGATGGGGGAACTTGCTCCTTTTCTGAAAGATAGAGGATTAACCGGAGCATGAGGCTTGTCTTGCCTACCTGTCTGGAACCAAGCAGAACACGGATCGGTTTTTGGGACAATGCCTTTCTAAGCGTCTCTTCTATCTTGCGTGGCAACAAGATCTTTGCTTGTTCTAACAACCTTTTTTCAACCATTTTCTAATATGACCTTAAAATTGGTAGAACTATTTTACAATAAACTATTCAGTCTGTCAAGGGAAATTATCCGGAAGAATTTTTGGAAAGATTAAGCTGAGTGTGAACCAAAGGGAAGATAGGATCCATTAAAGGACCGCACCTCAACTTCCCACCGTCGCAGTTCTCCTCCCACTTTTTCCACCAGTTCGTCCACACGGGCCGCGACGGGAGGGGAGAGTTCCAGACCAGTGTCCACCACAGCCGGCTCCACGCCCCACAGAACCACCTCCTCCGGATAGAGGCCGGTGAGGTGGGCCGTTATTAGCAGGTCAGCTAACCCCTCCTGATGGGGAGATAACTTCAGGCCCAGAAAAGACGGCACATCTTTGCCTTCGAGCCTCGTCAGGCTGCCAGGCTCTTTGCCGGCGGCCACGGCATCCACGACCAAAAGCCTCTTTACTCCCTCCAAATAAGGCGAAAGGGCCAGACCTCCGGTACCACCGTCCAGGACCTGAACCCCCTCGGGAAATTCGTATTTCTCCTGCAGCCTCTCAATAACCCTTACCCCGACTCCCTCATCTCTCAGAAGAATGTTACCCAATCCCAGGACAAGAATCGCTGTTTGCAGAAAGAAACCAGGTTTCTTAGAAGCGGTCATTACTCTCCTTCCTGTTTGGGGACGAATTTAAACCCGCTGAAGATGCTGCTGATCAATCCGTTCTTCTTTTGCAGTTCAGCGTAGACAAGTAGATACATGTGGATCAGGAAGAAGACACCAACGAGCCACATAATGAAGTGGTGGAGAAGGCGGGCGCCCTGATTGCCCAGAAGCCCCAGCACCCAGCCAAAGGGCGCCCCGTAGAATCCACCTGGTTTAGCCTCGCTGTAAAGAGCGAATCCGGTAAACACCTGGACAATGAGTATGACAAAGAGGCCGACGTGGCTGAGGGCGGCCAAAGGGTTATGCCCCGCGTAATGGGGTGACTCCCGGCGGATAAGCAGGTAATACAGCATTTGATTAACAATGTCTCTAAGCTGCCGCCTGCTCAGGGGAAGAAGGGCCGACCAGCGGGCGTGCTCGTTGCCCACGAAGGCCCAATAAAAGCGGAAGAGAAGGTTGAAAAGGAACACGTAAGCCACGGTAAAATGAATGAAGCGCACTGTGCCCATCACGTAAGAGCGGGAAGCTTCACCCCAATTCAAGGTTATTGGATTGGCAATGTAGCAGCCGGTAAGGACCAACGCCAGGATGGCCAGGGCGTTGATCCAGTGAAAAAAACGGACCGGGGCCTGCCAGACATACTCTCGCTTAAACATATTGTCCTCCCCCCTTTACATAACCTTGACACGCACGTATTCCCGGTTATTCGGATCTACTACATGTACCGCGCAGGCCATACAAGGGTCAAAGGAATGGATGGTGCGCAGGATCTCGATAGGTTTCTCTGGATCAGCCACGGGCGTTCCCACTAAGGATGCCTCGTAGGGGCCAGGCTGACCTTTGCCATCCCGGGGAGAAGCATTCCAGGTAGTGGGCACGACACACTGGTAGTTGTCGATGGCCCCATTTTTGATGGAGACCCAGTGTCCCAGAGAACCGCGGGGCGCCTCGTGGTAGCCCCAGCCCTTTGCCTCCCCGGGCCAGGTAGAAGGATCCCACCTGTATCCGTTATGGATGCGCAGGTCCCCTGCCTTGATATTGGCCGCTAATTGGTCGGTCCAGTCTATCAATCTTTCGGCAATGACCAGAGTCTCAATTCCCCTGGCCGCAGTACGGCCCAGAGTGGAGAAGAGGGCTTGCGGCCCCACCCCCAGTTCACCCAGCACGTAATTCACCAGTTCCTTGACTCTGGAGTGACCCCGGCCGTAGGCCACCAGCATCCGGGCCAGCGGGCCTACCTCCATCGGCCTGTCATCGTAGCGAGGAGATTTCAGCCAGGAATACTTATGGTCGGTGTTCAGCCATTCGTAAGGAGGCTGTGGGCCGGTGTATTTGGGCTTTGTTTCGCCCTCCCACGGATGCTTGGCCAAACTGTCGCCCTCAGCATACTCAAACCAGGAATGGACCACGTACTCGGCAATCTTCTGTTGATCTACATCGTAGAGGGTGGAAAGGTCATTGTTGAGAATAATACCCTGGGGCAGAAAGTAACTGCCAGGGTCGTTGATGCCGGTCTGCGGAAAATCGCCATAGGACATGAAGTTGCCCACACCACCGCCGATGGCCGCCCAGCCGTAATCTTTGTAGATATTGGCGACGGCCAACAGGTCAGGGATGTACACCTTCTCTACGAACTCCCTGGCCTGGACGAAGAGTTGCTTGAGGTAGGCGATTTTGTCGGCATTAATAGCTGAGGAACTGTTAGGGTCAACAGGGATAGCCATGCCGCCGACCAGATAAGTCTGGAGGTGGGGGTTCTTGCCGCCCAGGATGGCGTGGGCCTTAATGACCTCCCGCTGCCAATCCAGGGCTTCTAAATAGTGGGCCACGGCCATCAGATTGGCCTCGGACGGAAGCTTGTAGGCCGAATGGCCCCAGTAGGCGTTCGCAAAAGGGCCAAGTTGTCCGGCTTCAACAAAGGATTTAAGTTTAGCCTGAACACCGGCAAAATATTTAGCGCTGGATTTGGGCCAGTCGGAAATAGACTGGGCCAGTTTGGCTGTTTCAGCCGGGTCGGCATCCAAAGCACTGACGATATCCACCCAATCGAGGGCATGCAGGTGATAGAAGTGAATCACGTGATCCTGAACGTATTGAATGGCCGCAATAAGATTACGGATGATGTTAGCATTTGGTGGAATTTCGATTCCAAGGGCATTTTCAACACAGCGCACAGAGGTGACGGCATGAACCATAGTGCATACGCCGCATATCCGTTGGGTAAAGACCCAGGCATCCCTGGGGTCCCGCCCCTTCAGGATAATCTCAATGCCCCGGAACATGGTGGAAGAACTCCAGGCATCTACCACCTGTCCGCCCTCTACCTGGGCCTCGATGCGCAGGTGACCTTCAATACGGGTGATCGGGTCAATGGAAATTTTAGCCATGGGAACCTCCTTTATTCATTTCGGATTGCGGATTTAAAGGACACAAAAGACAAAAAAGACCCAACGGACAAGAATTTGCTGAAAATAATTATACCTTACCGGTCTCTTCCGGTTCTGCCTGAGCCTTGCCGCGCAAGGCGCTGGCGATAGCGTGAACGCCGATCCCGGCGGCAGTGATGCCCGTCAAAGCCAGGCCAACCTTGTCAGCCGTGGATTCAACACCGAAGCCGGGCACTTCAGGCAGACGGCGATAGAAGGGAGTCATTGTATCCCAAAAGTTAGGCTCGGAACAACCTACGCAACCGTGGCCGGCGCCGATAGGCCAGGAAAGGCCTTCGTTCCAACGCTGGTCAGGACAGTTGTGGTAAGTTTCCGGGCCTTTGCAGCCCATATTGTAGAGGCACCAGCCAAGGCGATGGCCTTCATCACCCCACTTCCCCACGTATTGCCCGGCGTCAAAGTGGGCCCGTCGCTCGCAGTGATCGTGGATACGCTTACCAAAGCCGAAAAGGGGCCGTGCCAGGCTGTCGGTGGCCGGCAGGCCGCCAAAGGTAAGATAATGGACAATGGTCGCGGTAAAATTGTCCACATTCATTGGGCAGCCTGGGATATTGACCACGGGAACGCCGGATATCACATCTCGCACTCCCCTGGCTGCGGTAGGATTAGGAGCCGCCGCCGGAATGCCGCCAAAGGCGGCACAGTTACCCACCGCAATGACAGCCGCGGCCTTTTTAGTCGCCTGTTGAATAAGGTGTAGGGCCGTCTTGCCGCTAACAGTGCAAGGGACACCCCCGTTCGCAGTAGGGATAGACCCTTCCACAATCACTATGTGCCCGCCTTCAGCAATAGCGTCTTCAAAGGACTTCTCGGACTGCTTGCCGGCCGGGGCCATAATGGTCTCGTGGTAGTCCACGGAGAGGATATCAAGGACGATTTCCCCAATGGTAGGATGGGCCGCACGCAGCAGCGATTCACTGCAGCCGGCACAGTCCTGATACTCCAGCCAGACCACCGTAGGCTTCTTCGCCTTCTCTAAGGCTTCGACGATCCGGGGAATGAAAGAGACAGGCAGGGCCATCGTACCAGCCGCAAGGCTGCAAAACTTGAGAAAGTCCCGTCGAGAGACCTGGCGGTTCCAGAGAATTTGGCCAATAATTTCTTTTGGCATATTTCCCTCCTTTTAGGATACAGCAGCAGTGGCAGGAGCAGGAACAGTGGCAGTGGCAGATAAAAGTTCCGATTGAAGTTTGCCGAGTACTTTAACCTACTGCTACTGCGGTGCAAAACATTCTCGCGGACAACACAAATGTTGCAGGGTAATACTATATTACTATAGCTTATCTGACGTATTATTATCAATGAGGCACACGAAAGCTAAAGCAAGCTATATTTCGGATTTTAGGC
>JASEGY010000206.1 GCA_030019105.1 bacterium
CGCACAGAGTTGTAAATTAGCAAAACTCTAATTTTATTAAGCGAATGGTGAGTATTTAATTGCGAACCACCATTTTCGGAAGGCGAACTTTAAATCCGCAATCCGCAATCCGCAATCCAAAATTTATTTGCTTCCCCTGACAACAGCTACTTTGCCGGTTCGGATAAGTTCTCTAATCCCGTAAGGTCTTAGCAGCTCAATAAGGGCATCTATTTTTGTCTCAGCCCCAGTGACCTCAACCGTCATTATCTCAGTATTAACATCTATAATCCTGGCCCTAAATATTCCCACAATCTCCATTATCTCGGGCCTCTTGTCCGTATTAGCATTAACCTTGATCAGGACCAATTCCCTCTCTACGTGGTCCTTCTTAGTCAGATCGCTCACCTTGATGACATCAATCAGCTTATTAAGCTGCTTCATGACCTGTTCCAGGATGTGGTCATCACCTTTAACGACAATAGTCATTCTGGAAACAGCGGGCTCTTCTGTTTCGCCCACGGTCAATGAATCGATGTTAAATCCCCTTGAAGAAAAAAGCCCGGCAATACGGGCCAGCACACCGAATTTGTTTTCTACTAAGACAGAGATAGTATGTCTCATTTTAACTCGTCCTCCTTCTTATTCCAACCCATAATCAGCCAATATCTTTTTAATCTTAGCATTTTTTATACCTTCCTGCTTTGCCTTTGCATAAATAGTTAGGAGATAGATGGTATCCTTTGCCCCCAATAAGTAATAGATAACCCTGAATCCTCCTCTTTTTCCCCGTTTCATATCTGAACTGGGGACTCTTACTTTGTAGAGATTCTTGCCTAAGGCTTCGCCAGCTAAAGGATTGTTTTCAAGCATGTCTAACAACTCTTCATAGTCCCGGTAGATTTGCCGGTACTTCCTGGCTAATCTTTTAATCTCATTTTCAAATAGCGGAACTGGCCATATCTTGCAACTCATTCAAGAGTTCCCTCGCATCTTTCGGCTTTATTTTGCCATCCTCAATGTCTCGCACCTCTTTTAATCCCTGTTTAATCGCCTCATTCACATCCTCCAGGTCGTAGTCGTCCTCCTCATAGCTCTTCAAATATTCAAGGTAATCAAGGGCTGATGCAAGCTTATGAGGTGGCAAGGTCCTTATTAATTGCATCGCTTGCTGGATTGGTTGAGTAGTCTCCACAATTTCACCTCACTTTCCGTCCCTTACCGGAATAATCACTGGCCAAGACATAATCAGGTACAAGCACAAGATAGAGATGGAGTATAATAATGTTGGTTTTCATTAGGATATGGGTGTGAACGGATAAATTTTTCTATCTCCGCACGTGTCATGGAATCGTAAGCTCTTCCTTCAATAGTGGTAAAATCTCTCATCTACTTTCCATCTTCGCTTTAAATTCTTCAACAGAATTGTAATGGTGTAATCTTCCAACCTTAATATCTTCATCTGCATCCTCTTCCATCTCCTGCCATTTAGGTGTCCAGAAATAAGCCTGAGTAGGGTCAATCTTTGACAGAACTTCCTTGTGCTTTATAAAGCAAATAAACTCAAGCACCTCTTTTGTTTTTTCATCAGGCAAGTCTTCAATTTCATCAATTAATTCTCTTTTATAATTTGTTAATACCTGCGACAATTTAAACACCTCTTTTCATCTTTCACATTCTCCATAGTTATACATTATTATTTGGATAGCCCCAGAAACCAGGTTTTTTGAAAAAACCTGGTTTCTGGAACTGGTGAACAACTTCCGCCAAGGTGTACTACTGTGATCCCCTAATGAAGGCGAGGGTGTGCTTACTAAATTCCGCATCGTATTTGGAGACGTAGGCCTTAGCTAAGGAAAGTGCTTTGTCCCGGCATGAGGCCAACCACTTAACACGAGTCTGTCGTTGAAGTCCAGGGATCTGATTGTCAAGTGATCTCTCAAGATAGCGAATGGCATCCTCTGTCTTTCCGTCTCTCATCATATCCAGAGCCTCGGTTTTAACAACAACATCATCGCAAAAATGGAAGAGTTCGCACCTTCCCACTCCGAGGTAAAAGCATAGAACAGATGAGCATACCCCCACCAGAATAACCAGAATAAAGGCTCCCCAAACTACACGATTTTTTCCGTCCATCATAATGATTCCCTCCTCCCTTTTTGTTTGAAGCTAACCTTACTCGCGTCGCCCATTTTTACCTCCCCGAAGCGACAGAGGTCCCGCGCCAGATCTATTCACCTACCATTTCAACCTTTTCATAGACATCCTCAAGGGCAAACTCACACTCGACAGAGGCGATATGAATAGTTTCGTGAAGCTCTTTGGCCTCTGAAAACAACCAGGAATTGTCCGGCTGACGGACATAACACTCTACGTGATATTTGTCCTGGGCGATCAATATATAATCAGACAGCGATTTGATTGCCCGGTAGTGCTCGAATTTTGCGCCCCGGTCGTAGCTTTCTGTAGATTTAGAAAGAACCTCGATAACCACGGTCGGATTAAGGAGTGTATCTTTCCATTTATCTTCAAGCTGTGGCGGCTCACAGACAACGATTACATCGGGATAGGTATACAATCCTGTGGCGCTGACCTTGACGCGCATATCACTGGCGTAGACTTCGCAGGGCCGCTTTCTGAGTTGTCTGTGCAGTCCGGCCAACACATTGACCACCATCAAATTATGTCTTCGGCTGGCGCCGGACATGGCAAATATTTCACCATTGAAATACTCGCTTTTATGGTCAGCCTCCCGCTCGATGGCTAAATATTCTTCATGAGTAATAAAATGGCTTTCAAGCGGTAAAGGCATAATCCCCTCCCTCTAAAAATCCGCAATCCAAAATCCAAAATCCGCAATCAGACTACGCCATCCCCTCAATCATCTGGGTCAAAGCCGCCCCGGCCGGGACCATAGGGAAAACATTCTCTTCCCTGGCTATGCGGAAATCGAGCACGACCGGTTTGGGAGAAGCTATCGCCTGCTCCAGCGCCGGTCGAACTTCTTCTTCTTTAGTGATTAGCATCCCTTCTGCCCCATAGGCCTCAGCAACTTTAACAAAATCCGGCGCAACTGAAATGTCAGTTTGGGCGTAACGTCTTTTGAAGAAAAGCTCCTGCCACTGCCGGACCATCCCTAAATATTGGTTGTTAAGGATAGCAATATTGACCGGCAGTTCATATTGAACCGCCGTGGCCAATTCCTGAATGTTCATCTGGAAACTGCCGTCACCGGCAATATCAAAGACAACCGCTTCCGGGTTTCCGGCTTGAGCCCCGATGGCCGCCGGAAAGCCGTAGCCCATTGTCCCCAATCCACCAGAAGAGAGAAAGGTTCTGGGCTTTAAATATTTGTAGAACTGGGCCGCCCACATCTGGTTCTGTCCGACTTCGGTAGTTATAATGGCATCCCCTTTAGTCACTTCATATATCTGTTCGACCACGTATTGCGGTTTTAGTTCCCCTTGTTTCCGGTAAG
Source organism: bacterium (assembly GCA_030019105.1). GTDB lineage: Bacteria > UBA9089 > JASEGY01 > JASEGY01 > JASEGY01 > JASEGY01. The sequence continues at coordinate 3,458 of JASEGY010000206.1, forward strand.
AAAGGGGGTATTTTTTCTTCCATTCTTCAATCTTAGCCAGCCAGGCAACAGTGTCTGCCGGTTTAACCAATTTATTGAGTTCCCTTAAGACATTGCCTACATCACCCACGATAGGGATGTCAACCTTGATATTTTTACTTATGGCTGACGGATCGATATCTATATGGATTATTTTGGCATGGGGGGCGAATTCATCTACCTTACCCGTTACCCGGTCATCAAATCTGGCTCCCACAGCAATGATCAGGTCTGATTCGCTAATGGCATAATTGGCATATTTGGTGCCATGCATGCCCAGCATACCCAGAAAAAGAGCGTGATCTCCTGGAAAGCCACCCAGACCAAGCAGGGTTGTCGTTACCGGTATGCCGGTTTTTTCAGCCAGTTCCTTAAGTTCCTTAGCTGCCCCGGATAAGATCACCCCGCCGCCGGCGTATATAACCGGCCTGGTGGCATTAGCGATAGCTTCAGCCGCCCGTTTGATCTGACCGGGATGCCCAAAATAGGTTGGACTGTATCCCGGCAGATTTACTTTGGCCGGATATTTAAATTCAGTCACGCCGGTACTCACATCCTTGGGCAGATCGATCAATACCGGCCCTGGTCTGCCTGTTCGGGCAATATGAAAGGCCTCTTTTATCGTTTCAGCCAAATCAGCCACATCCTTGACTAAATAGTTATGTTTGGTGATGGACCGGGTAATGCCGGTAATATCCGCCTCCTGAAAGGCGTCATTGCCGATCATGGCGGTAGGGACCTGGCCGGTAAGGGCGACCATAGGAATAGAATCCATATAGGCCGTGGCAATGCCGGTTACCAGGTTGGTTGCCCCCGGGCCGGAGGTAGCAAGACAAACCCCCACCTTACCGGTGGACCTGGCGTATCCATCGGCGGCATGGGCGGCCCCCTGTTCGTGTCTGACCAGGATAAACTTGAGGGAGGCATCATAGAGGGCATCAAAGAGAGGCAAAACCGCCCCGCCCTGGTAACCAAACATAATCTCCACTTTTTCCTTTAATAAGGATTCAACTACAATTTGAGCTCCATTTAGCTTGGACATCGTTAGACTCCTTTGAATGTAGGTATCTTCTCAATAACCTGGGGTAATCTGTAAATAGTTGTAGGTTGTAAGTTGTAAGTTGTAAGTTGTAAGTTGGGTGGCACGCCCACGGCGTGCCGTTTAACCTACAACCTACAACCTACAACTTACAACTGCCCCCCGAAATATTGAGAAGATACGTCCCGGCTGTGAATAGGACCACAGGCGAGACGCCTGTGCCACTGTGCCACATTAAAAACTGGCTACTTTATTAAAGACTGCCCCCTGACTGGCCGGCCCGACGAGTTGAGCATAGCGGCCTAAATAACCGTGTTTAACCTTTGGCTCTGGTGGACTCCATTGACGGAGACGTTCTTCTATTTCACCGTCATAAACATTTACCTCTAATTTATTCCTGGGAATGTCGATAATAATTTCATCCCCGTTTTTCAGGACGGCAATAGGCCCGCCGACTGAAGCCTCCGGACTAATGTGACCAATAGCGGCGCCTCTGGTGCCGCCAGAAAATCGGCCATCAGTGATTAAGGCCACCTTGAGATTCATCCCCGAGACAACCGAAGTGGGGGTAAGCATCTCCCTCATCCCCGGCCCGCCTTTAGGGCCTTCATATCTGATGACAATCACGTCCTCATCCTTGATCTTGCCGCCTGTAATGGCTGCTACGGCCTCTTCTTCAGAGTCAAATACCCTGGCCGGCCCGCGATGAACTAACATGTCAGGAGAGACAGCCGATTGTTTAACCACGGCGCCGTCAGGGGCCAGATTACCAAAAAGGATACTGATCCCCCCTTCGGCATGATAGGGATTATCAACCGGTCTTATTACCTCAGGGGATAGCACCCTAACCTCTGAAATGCTCTCATAAACCGTCCTTCCGGTTACAGTCAGGCCATCTCTGATTACTCCATGTCTGAAAAGCTCCCCCATCAGGGCCGGTATTCCGCCCGCTTCATTCAGGTCATGCAGGTAGTGAGGGCCGGCTGGATTGAGATGACACAAATGAGGAGTCCGCTTGCTAATCTCATTAAAAAGGTTCAAGTCTAACTTGACACCGACCTCGGCGGCAATGGCCGGGAGATGAAGCACAGTATTGGTTGAAGCCCCAATAGCCATATCAACAGAGATGGCATTCCTGAAGGCCTCTTCAGTTAAAATCTGACCCGGCTTAATATCTCTTTCCACCAGTTCCATGATCTTCATCCCGGCTTCCTTAGCCAATCGAACCCTGGCGGCCTGAACGGCCAGGATTGTCCCATTCCCGGGAAGTCCCAAACCCAACGCCTCCGTGAGGCAATTCATAGAATTGGCCGTATACATCCCGGCACAGGAGCCGCAGCCGGGACAAGCCGCATCCTCCATCCGATTAAGCCTGTCTTCACTTATCTCACCTGAAACCACCTGGCCTACGCCCTCAAACATAGAAATAAGGGTTAAATCCTGCCCCTCAAATCTTCCGGGAAGCATTGGTCCGCCACTTACCATTATGGCCGGGATATTAAGCCTGGCCGCCGCCATCAGCATACCCGGAATAATCTTATCACAGTTGGGAATCAAAACAAGACCATCAAAGGGATAAGCCATGGCCATTGTCTCCACTGAATCAGCAATCAATTCCCTCGAAGCCAGGGAGTATTTCATCCCGGTGTGATTCATAGCAATCCCATCACAAATACCAATAGTAGAGAACTCCATCGGGGTCCCACCGGCCATTCTTACGCCGTCTTTTACGGCTCGGGCAATCCGGTCGAGATGGATGTGCCCGGGAATAAGTTCATTGGCTGAATTAGCTACACCAATAATTGGCCGGTCAAGTTCAGCCGTCAAATATCCCATAGCCTTAAAAAGAGACCTGTGCGGCGCCTTTTCCAGCCCAAGCTTCATTACATCACTTCTCATTGCTTGCCTCCTTTTGTCACCCAACTTTTTAGTCTGCCTGTCAAATTCCGGTGCTCCTCCGCTACTATAGCTCTTAAGATAAATATTTTGGGGTAAGCGAATTCAAGATAGG
>JASEGY010000207.1:0-1889 GCA_030019105.1 bacterium
TCTGCAACTACAACACCCAATTTGGTCAAGCACTTTTTGCCGAAACGATGAACAATGCCCAAATTTCATAATCCGCATTCCGCAATCCAAAATTATTCCACCGGCATCTTAGCTGAAGCCGGCAGAGGGAGGACAAGGACGTCCGCCCCCAGAAGATTGCCTATATCTACTGCAACAGCATAATCTAAGGTAACCTGAATATCAGTGCCTCGCGTCCGAGTTTCCTGTGGTGGATCTATACTGATCCCGCTTCCATCTATCTCACAATAGCCATCGCCGATCTTCCATTTAAGCAGCACAGTCGAAATAAGGTTGTCATCATAGCCCTTTATTAGATCCACAATCTGGGCATCAGTCCCTCCAGCCGCACCAAATCTGGCTGCTTCACTTGCCGCATGGGCAACGACAAGATAGTTGTGGGTGAGAAGTAATAACTCAAAGAGGGTGATGACCATGAAGAGAAATATGGGCAGCACAATAGAAAGCTCAACCAGGGACTGTCCGATTGCGGATTGCGGATTGCGGATTGCGGATTGCGGATTGCGGATTTTCTCATTTCGGATCTCGGATTTCGGATTTCGGATTGATTGTATACTTCTGATACTAAGCATTCCTATCACCTGCCTTTTCGATTGCAGATTGCGGATTGCGGATTGCAGATTTCGGATTAACCATTCCGCAATCCACAATCCGCATTCCGCATTCCGCATTCCGCAATCCGCAATCCACAATCCGCAATCCGAAATCGGTTTAATCATGTCCATTCCCCACATCCCCTAAATAGGTCGCTGTGACATAGCAATTGTTCCCCTGTCCGCCGACTTCCTCAAGAAAGAACTTTGAAAAACCCAGGATAGTTACCTCATCTCTTCCCTGGGGCAAATGATCAATGATGGGCACGGTAACTACCCTGGAAGAGTGAGGCTGATATGTAGTATAGGTCTCATCTTCATGGCCGGACATCCTGTAATCGATCCCGTCATTAGTCGGCCCTGACATATTCCCAGGCTCGGTAGTGACCATGTCGCCGATTCGTAAATCACCATCATAACCGTGCTTTAACTTATCCTCATAATTAGCTGCGCCAGTCCCTCCTAAGGCGAGGGCATGGTAGTTGCCATGAGCGCCACCACCACCGCCTAATTTCAAGGTGTATTTTGTTCCGACAAGGAAGGTGTTGGGCAAGACGGATAAAGGGATAAGATCAGCTCCACCCCAGTCAACATCGTCATCATCGTCATCATCCCTAACCGGACTTTCGATTCTCATCACGGCTCTCTGTGGCATGTCAAGATACCAGGTAGACCTCCAAAAAGGGATGTTCAGAGCGACCTTGTAATCAACCATAGCGCTGACTTCATTGCCTACTATTCTGTCTGTGGAATCTTCCGGGGGATCAATGGTAATTCCTTCCACCCGGCCGTCAAAAAACCTGGTGTATCTGAGTTGTTCCAGATTATCTATGGCTATGTCTACTGCATGGGCATCTGTCTCTCCGCGGGCGGCTGCCCTAACCCCGGCCCGGGCGGCTTCAGCCACCAGATGCCAGTTATGAAAGGCAAACCCGACTTCAATCCCTCCGACCATTAAGAGAAGAATCAAGGGCAGCATTATCGCCAGCTCAATCATACTCTGTCCTCGTTCTCTGGAAAAGTTTCGGGTTCGGGGCACCCGCTTGCGGGTCGTCGGGTTTCGAGTTAGTTCATAGTTTCGGGTTTCGGGTTTCGGGTTTCGAGTCATTTCGATAATCCTTTTCATCATGGCGAATCACCTTCTTAGGGTTTCGGAAATAAATAACGGGTCAAGGCAGATTCGAGGGGTAAAAATTAATCTTGTCTCGCCCTTACAGGGCTACTTGGTTTTATATGATCCTAACCCAGGGCGGTGCC
>JASEGY010000207.1:1919-6524 GCA_030019105.1 bacterium
TGAAAAGTGAGCCCCAACGGGGCATAACAATAAAGCCCAGGGCAACGCCCTGGGAAAGGGGCCGACCACAACATTAATTAGCCCTGAAGGGGCGATACAATATCCTGGCCTCATTTCTAACCGCACAGGTTGAAAGGTTTACCTCTCGAATCCGCCTTGAGCCTAAATAACTTACCCAATGTGGTTCATATGGTTCAAGGTTCAAAAGCGACCAACCGTGAACCTGGAACTGTGAACCGGGAACCTGAGCAGTATTTAAATCAAGGGGCATTTTACCCCCTGGTATTTACAGACTAATTTAGCCAGGATATTGCAAGTCCCGGTAGTTGAAAGAAGGCAAGAACTAAATTCTTCTTCAGGATAATTGGTTTCTTCATTATAAGTCCATTGACCAAAAAATCGGCCTGACATCATTCGGTTTTCTTCAAGTTCCATTTCTCTTACTACATCCTGCATGGTTAATTCCTCTCTTTCTGTGTAAGTCAGGTGGATAGGCTGAAGGTGTAAGGCTTTTAGGGATAGCCTTCAGTCTTCAGTCTTCAGTCTATCCACCTGATGTATAGTGGTTAAGAAAAAGATTTTGGGGTTGGCTATCCTTTGGAGTTCAGGCTTTAGCCTTTCATAACTAATGAAATCCTAAAGGATTAACTCCGAAAGCTACATAGCCTATCTTGAATTCGCTTACCCCAAAATATTTATCTTAAGAGCTATAGTTAAAACAAAGCCCCTCCTCAAAATGAATGAGGAGGGGCCTTTTTTTGATTTCCGAATCTGTTTTTTGGTTACATTACCTTGTCATTCATAGCTGACAGGTCGGTGTCAAATGTTACCGGCTCTTACTGAATTTACCAGTTTTTCCCTAGCTTGTTCTGACCATGGGTCAGGTCGTCATCAATTGTATCTTCAAACATGGTCTGAATCTTTGGGCCCAGGGCGATAAAAACAACCACCACGATAACCGCGACCAGCCCGATGATCAACCCATATTCAACCATCCCCTGTCCTTCTTCATCCTGCACAAACTTCTTTAAGATCTCTAACATGATTCTTTACCTCCTTTTTTAAAGTAAAGCCTGTTTTGAATTTTCCCTCCGAAAGGCACTCAAAACAGGCTATTTTTCCATAGGTCAAGCGGTGTGGGGTTAGCAGCTCTCTGAATCACTCAGGGTATTTATCTGGAGTAAGTAAACGTTCGGCCATCAGGTATCAGCAGTCAGTGGAATCCGCGAGACCAGGGAAGAAGTAGCCTGCATAATTCTACGCCCCTTTGTCCGGGTAGCTTAACTATTAAAACTAATGGCTGACACCTGAACGCTTAGCATTTCTCAAGATATAATATCCTAAGCGATCCGGGCTGTCCCCGATTTACACCGTAAGCAGGCATATTCCACCTGCCAGTCGGTATAAATCCGACACCACTTATTCTGGAAAAACTCTTCGGTAGCCGGCTATCTCAGGGAGGTGGCCCCTCCTCTTTGACCCTCTGGCTTTGCGTGTTCTTTCGAACTTGCCTTTTCGGAGTTTTCCGCTTTACTTTCTTACCTCTATCTTAATTATAACATGTAAATGATGTTTTGTCAATCTTTTTTTGCCATTATTTCATATTTTCTGTCAAAATATCATTTTAGCTATGAATAATGACTGACTATTGGTCTTAATAGCCTCATGGTCAATGCCTTTCAGCTTCATTTGCTGCCTCCCTCGGCGCTATCCAACTCATAGACAAGGGCATAGAGCAGGAGGGTGTTGGCAAAAAGCAGAAAGATGATCACCAGTGAGAGCGAAAGGATCATCACCTCGGTATGCCCGGTAAAGAATCCTACGGCCATACCTAAAAGCATAAGCGCGCAAACAATAAATGTCGCAGTAGTTGCTTTAAATCTCCATTTTTTCTTATCCATGTATATCACCCCTTCCTGTTTCCTATTATACCATATTATTGGATAGAAATCAAGTCAAAAATCCTAAAAAACAATAAAAAAGTAGATAGAATATATTTGTGCCTATCAACCGCAAGAATGTACCGTATCTTCTTCAAATTTAATGGTAAGAGCCAAGTCAGGGGTCAGGGGTCAGGGGTCAGGATGCAAGGTTAGATGGCGCGTAATGTGACCAACCTTGAACCCCTGACCCCTGATCATTCTACCATGACTTTTGAAGGGGAACATCATCTGAGACAGGTGTGCCGCTAAAATCGGCGGTTACCGTAGAACAGCAGGCAACAGTGAGGTAGGCTGTTTCGATCTTGGAGTCAAAGCCGCAGGTGTTCAATTTTTAAGCCTGGGCAAAATTGGACGTAACCGTTCACCACTAAGACACAAAGACACAAAGAAAATCAGAAGGCAGAAGGCAGTAAGCAACAAGCAGAAGGTAACCATCCTATTCATCCAGCATTCTGCCATTGCTCTCTACTTCCTGCTAACTACCCTCTAATTTGGAACTTATGGATTAATCTTTGTGTCTTAGTGTCTTGGTGGTGTGAACGGTTACAATTGGACTAAATCAACAGAATCATATATTTATTACAAAGCTTGCCATCTTGTATTCATCTATCCTCTCTTCCACCACCCGGTTCTCTTTAAATTCCTTAAGCTCCTTCTGTCTTGGGTCAAACAAGACCAGGTAGCCTTCCTTTAAGCCTTCACTCTTTAGATATTCTACAAGTTGCCTCTTTCCCTTTTCAAAGTACTCTTTCCCCCTCCAGATCTTCAGCTCTATGACATATCTCTTCCCTTTGTAGTGTAATAACACATCTATCCTTCCTCTGCCTGACGGGGTCTCTATGGTGGAATATCCATCCAGTGTTCTGATGAACATATCCAGATAGCTCATCAGCAGATACTGACCGGCTGATTCTTTCCGGGATGGGACTATGTCAAAGAGTCTCAGTCCTATCCGCTCGACAAACTCTTTGAAGTGGATAAGGAGGGACTTCAGATTTAGCTCCTCTCCTTCTACAAACTTAGAAGGGGTTATACCATTGGAGAAAAAGCTCTCTCTATCTGTTGAAGGGACAAAGGTCTTTATCAGGACTTTTTTGTAGATAGGGTTGGCTATCTCTGTATTTCCTTCTTCGCCTTCTTTTATGAGGCCGTACATGATCAGTTTCTCGTATGCCCGGTCATAAGGGTTGTATGCTATAAACCGGTCTGTAAAGAGTATCGGCTGGATATCTTTTTCGTATTTTTCCGCATTATTCCGCAAGGTGTCAAAATTTGTGTTATGTTCTTTAAGGAGGATATTAAGGGCGGATTGGAGGTCTTTAGAGGTTATAGACTTTGTTTTATCCCTGGCCACATCTTCTGCCAGGATGGCACAAACCCTGTTCACCAGAAATGGATGACCACCTGCTTCAAAGTGTATCTTCTCGATTACCTTCTCCTCAAATCTATGTCCTGTCTCTTCGATATACTGGTTGATAAGCTCATAGCACTGCTTTAGGGTAAAGCTTTCCAGTTTTACCTGGGTAGCAATGTTAAAGGGTGAGGTGCTGCCAAAGTTTAGCTCCCTGATATTCTTTACCCCTACCACACCGATGGAGTAGATACTAAAGGCCTTCTCTTTTCTGCGCTTTAGGTACATGTCCCGCAAGGTATAAAGAAAATCGCCGGTTATCTCTATCGGCACACCGTCAAATTCATCTATGAGGAGGACTAATTTTTTGTCCGGAATCAGGCCACCTAATTTCTTAACAAAGAGAAAAAAGCTCTCATTATCAACTATTCTATCTTTAGATATCTCTTTAGAGATAGACTCAGCTCCAGGACAGTTTATATCTTTTAATCTGGTGGAGATAGTCTCACAGAACTCCCTGTGCAGGGTGGTATAAAATTTTTCTTCATTAAAAGACCTGTATCTCTCAAAGTCTATATTTATCCCCAGGTAGTGATCATCCTGGTTGATATTGCTTATTACCTCTTCAAGAAATGTAGTCTTGCCCATCTGTCTTGGCGCAAAGATGGTAAAATATCTACCCTGGTCTATCTTCTCCTTAAAGTCTAGGTACATCTTGTGTCTCTTGACCATGTAATGCTCATCGCCATAGACAGGTCCTGTGTAGTTAAATCGTCTCATGTAAATTTGTCTCCAATTTGCGGATTTTTATCTTCTGCCTTCCGGGATCAGCAACTATACTTAACTCTAAATACTTACTAAAGTATACCACTTTCTACTCCAAATGTCCAGCCCTTTTTGGAAAGGGCAGCAATTCTCATTTTCAAACAGTCGGCCTTCAAACCTTGCGATGCGGTCTTCTAAGCTTGAATAAAACCACAGATTACCTAGCGCAGCCGTTGGCCGCAACCAAAAGAACAACCTCACGGTTGTTTAGGGAGGTTTATCGCTTTAACCACACCAGGGTATATATTCCAAACCTTCTCCCCTGGAAGTAGAAACACTTCCAGAGGACATACCCCGTATGTGGCCTGAAAGGCGCTCGGGTTGCTCCTCAGCAGAGCCCTATCCTCCTTCCAGGGGACAAGATTAAACTAAAGAATATAGAAGACGGTTTACGTAGTCGCTGTCATAGCAAGAGAGTATAAATGAATTCGTAACTATAGCTCTTAAGATAATGTTTTTGGGGTAATAGGTTGTAAGTTGTAAGTT
>JASEGY010000208.1 GCA_030019105.1 bacterium
ATAGCCTATCTTGAATTCGCTTACCCCAAAATATTTATCTTAAGAGCTATAGATACGGCTAAGTATAACTTTATCGTGGCTATTGAATCGGCCATAGATATTTCTAATCATATCATTGCTCGAAAAAGCTTAGGCAAGCCGGAAGACTACTCTGCTGTCTTTAGTATCCTGGGTGAGGCGGAAGTCTTTTCAAAGGAGGTTGTTATCAGGTTAAAACAAATGGCAAGGTTCAGAAATATGCTTGTCCATCTTTACTGGAAGGTAGATAATAACCGACTGTATGAAATACTTAAAGGGAACCTGGATGACTTTGCAATATTTGAAGAGGGGATAAGAAAATTCCTGAAAGATGAAAGAGATTCGGATTAGAGTCGCGGTACTAATAATTGAAGATGGCAAGATATTGCTCGTCCGGCACCATAAGGGGGGACGAAAATATTGGCTCCTGCCCGGCGGCGGGGTGGATTACGGTGAAACCCTGGTGGAATGCGCCAAAAGGGAGATGCGGGAGGAAGCTAACCTGGAGGTAGAGATCGAAGACCTGCTTTTTATCAACGAATCTATCCCTCCTGACCGGCATCGGCATGTCCTGAATCTTTATTTCAGGGGCAGAATAGTTGGCGGCAGCTTGGAAATAGGTCAAGAAGCTATCCTGGATGCCATTGAGTTTGTCGATCTGAGCCAATTAGATTCCCTTACCCTTTACCCCAACGTTAAGCAGGAGATCCAGGCTTTGGCCGCCGGGATTAAGCCGGAAGTGATCAGCCTCGGGAACCGGTGGGAATATAGCTCTTAAGATAAATATTTTGGGGTAAGCGAATTCAAGACAGGTTATGTAGCTTTCGGAGTTAATCCTTTAGGATTTCATTAGTTATGAAAGGCTAAAGCCTAAACTCCAAAGGATAACCAACCCCAAAATCTTTTTCATGAAGTCTATAGCAAGGATGGAGATGAACATTGAAGAGATTAAAGCCAAAGTTGGGGCCAACCGGTATGTCTATACCTATCACGCTGAGATTGAACGTATGGCTGATGAGTTGACCTTTGCCCCGGTTGAAGAAGCCCTGTTAAACGGAGAGATACTTGAGCGATATCCTGACACCGGTCGCGGCGAAAGCTGCCTGGTGGTAGGCCTGGCAAAAGATGTGCCCATTCACACTGTCTGTGGTTGGCGAGGGGAAAAAGTGGCGCTCGTTACTGTATACATCCCACGCCCACCGAGGTTTGTTGACCCCTGAACACGAGGAGAGAAAACCAATGCGGAAAATTCAATGTAACTTCTGTGGTAGCGACCGATATGAAGAACGTCGAGTTGAGTATCTTTATAGCTACAAGGGTGAATACTTGTTGGTGCCCAATACCCCAATCGAGATTTGTCTCAACTGCGGAATGATTTACTACGATGCGGCTGTTCTTAAGGAGATTGAACGATGTTTTTTTGCTATTCAGCGCAAGACTGAAAAGCCGGACCGCTGCATTGAGGTGCCGGCAAAGGCATATGCCTAACTCTTACAACAACCGGACGAGTCAGATAAAGTAATGCTTGACAGAGGCAGGATAGTGCTGTATAGGAGGTGCGCCAAAATGAGAAATTTAACCAAACGGACACAGATATACCTTACGGAAAGTCAGTTCCACTTTCTTTCTAAGACAGCCCAATTTTTAGAAATATCGATGGCTGAGTTGATAAGAAAATCAGTGGATGAATATCGCAATAATTTAGAGTCAATAAACTATGAAGACGATCCTATCTGGAAGATAGTTGGCAGAGCAAGCTCAAAGGTGAGAGATGGCGCCAGGAATCATGATAGATATATTTATGGCGAGGGGAAATAAATGAAAGGAGTGATGGTTGATACAAGTGGTTGGAAAGCTGTGTATGATGCTTCCGATGAATTCCATACGCAGGCAAGCGACACGTGGATGGAACTCAAGAGAAGAAAAGTATCTCTCTACACCACAGATTATATCTTAGATGAGGCCTTAACCCTTCTCAGGATCACTGTCGGCCACAGATTGGCAGTTCAATTTGGAAGAGATGTCAGGGGAAGCCGCATTATAAATATCATTGACCTTGACAGGGAGATAAAGGAAGAAGCCTGGAAGATATTTGTAAGGTATCAAGACAAAAGATTTAGTTCAGACCTCGTGCTTTCATATCTGGAATAAGGGCAATTTCTGGACAGTCTTGATTGACAATAAGCAAGCATAGTATACAGATTTATAATAAAGTAGTCTAATGATTAGGGATTGACGGATGCGGCTGTCCAATTATTACACAACTTTCTGTGGCCAAAAAGCTTATTGTCGATTTGGTGAGGGCAAAACACGAGGTCTGTATTTTAAGCAGCAGGTGGAAGAAGGATTGCAAGATGTAAAGGAAGGACGAGTATATTCCCATGAGCAAATTAAAAATATGGTGTTGCAATGGCGAAAATTATCTGGTCGGATTTAGCAAAAGAACATTTAAGAGAGATTGACTCTTATATTTCAAAAGGGTCTCCTTTCTACTCGATTATTTTTATTGATAAATTGATTGCTTCTGTAGAGAGGGTTAGCTTATTCCCGAAATGTGGAAGAGTTGTTCCAGAATTTGGGAGAGACGACTTAAGAGAGGTCTTCTTTCATAAATACAGAATTGTGTACTCGATTAAAGATGATACGATAAGGATATTGGCTATTGTTCATGGGGCAATGGACCTCATAAAAAAACGAGAACGAGAACTATGGGACTTCACATAACAAGGCTGCACTGCAAGAAAGATCAAGATGACCCAAATTGTAGGTTGTGAAAAACTGCTTGCGTTTAAGCTAATAATTTGATATACTTGTTTAGATATGAGTAATGATAATGTAGGCTTGACAAGAATAGAAGAGAATATCGAAGTAGCCGAAAATCACTTTCGGATGAAACTTTTTGCCCCTGGTATTGCCCGGACAGCCCGGCCCGGTCAATTCGTTCATGTCCGCTGTAGTGAACGGTTGGACCCTTTACTTCGCCGTCCTTTTAGCCTTCATAGGATCAGAGAGCCGCACATAGATATCCTCTACAAGATAGTCGGCCAGGGGACGGAACTATTAGTCGCAAAAAAAGCCGGAGAGAAATTAGATGTCCTTGGTCCATTAGGTAATGGATTCCGGGTTGAGCAGGAAAAAGCAGGTCTTTCGGTTCTGGTGGGAGGAGGGATGGGGGCGGCGCCCCTTCTTGCCTTAGCTGAGAAGCTAAAGAATCTCCGGCAGGAGATGCTTATTTTGATCGGAGCAGATACGGAAAGGGGGCTTCTGGCCCTTCAGGAGTTTTCTCAATCAGGCGAGCTTGAGGTGGCTACAGTTGACGGCAGCCAGGGCTATGCCGGTCTGGTGACGGATTTGTTAATTAAGGCCACCGCCAATCGTCAGGTGGCTCAGGTTTATGCTTGTGGGCCGAAAGCAATGTTGCGTGAGGTGTCACGACTGGCTGAAGCAGGGAACTATCCGGCTCAGGTTTCAATGGAAGAACGTATGGCCTGTGGAGTGGGGGCATGTCTGGGATGCGTGGTTCCGGTGCGAAGCCCTGTGGACAGAAACCAGGTTTCTTCAAGAAACCCGGTTTCTCAGGACTCTAAGGCTTCAGATAAAGAGAAGGCAGCTTATAAAAGGGTTTGCCGGGAAGGGCCTGTCTTTGAGGCCGGAGAGATAGTCTGGTAACTTGTAATTGGTGATTGCTAACGAGAGGAGAGATAAGGGATGCCTGAAATTTGCCGATTCTATGGTATCGTTATCTTTATACTATTACTTCGCAACATTTGCGTTGCCTGCGAGAATGTTACGATTTTGGTAATCGTTCACACCACCAAGACACTAAGACACCAAGATTAATCAATCAGAGGGCAAAAGGCAGTGAGCAGAGGGTAGGGGGCAGATTTACCTGCCTGCTGCCTGCTGCCTACTGCTTTCTGTCCCCTTTGTGTCTTTGTGTCTTAGTGGTGAATGGTTACAAGTTGGTTTGGTTGCGGCCAGAGGCCGCGCTATGAACTACAACGAGCATAATCCACCACATTTTCACGCGAGATATCAAGATCAAGAAATCGCCATCGAAGTTCAAACAGGAATTGTACAAGGGAAAATGAGCATCGTTTCAAATCGCCCCAATAGCAGCTTTACACTTTTAAAGCGGAGTGCATGTCCGAGTTTGAGCTATGGTGCATAACTTCCCTGGAGTTAATCCTTTAGGATTTCATTTATGAAAGGCTAAAGCCTAAACTCCCAAAAAGTGTAAACCGATCTCTAACGATTTCCAGGCTGAATGAAACGATGCCGGAAAATGTCAAGGCGGGCACTGCAAATGTTATTCGAGTGGTCTGAAAAGTATCGGGAGGAATTACTCAGAAATTGGGAATTAGCCAGAAAGCGAAAGCCGTTAGAGAGAATTTCGGGACGGTTCAAAAATCGTCCATTTTCTTGTGAAACCTTGCGTTCTTTCTGGAGTTTAGGCTTTAGCCTTTCATAACTAATGAAATCCTAAAGGATTAACTCCGGAAAGTTAATGATAATTTTTAGCCGCAAGCTTTCACAGTAAGGTGAACCATCCCAGAATTTCACCTTTAATATAGGAGGCAGATTATGTTTCTGCATGTTACCAATGTTGTCTATCTGGAAGATTATAAGTTAAGGTTAAAGTTCAATAACAGGGCAGTTAAAGACGTGGATTTAAGCGATGAATTATATGGTGAAGTTTTTGAGCCTTTGAAAGATATTGAATACTTTAAACAAATAGCTGTTAATCCTGACACCAATACTATCGAATGGCCCAATGGAGCTGATTTTGCTCCTGAATTCCTCTACGAGATTGGCGAAGAAGTAAGAAAGGTTGCGTGAGCAACTGTCTGAAGTCATAACTAGCAGTCTGTCGGAGAGAAAATCTATCTGTGCGCAATTTTGTAGTGGTCGAGCTTGCTCGACGTTTTGGCAGAGCAAGCTCTGCAACTACAACAAGATGCCGTGAACATTGGGATTCTCTATTTCACTCCGACAGACTGCTAGAGTTCTGAGGAGGAGGTGGGTTGATTGACATACGAGGGAATAGAAGACCTGATCGGTGCTTTGAAGGGAATAGTAAACGAGAAGGGTGAAATAATAGAGCCAAAAGGCTTTTGTCAACTACTTGACCCCTTAGTCTATACTTCGGTCTTTCATGCTGATCCGGAAGTAGTTAGCGCCTGCCAATGGCTTATCTGGGAAGGGGCAAGGGTCCTGGGGGTATACCCGGCTTCTATTCAGGAAATATACGCAGCTAAAGGTGGCGGAGATTGTCAGGGGGCCACTGTTTTGGCGATAAACCTTCGGGGGCTGGCCTACGACGCAGCCAGGGCTGTCATTCGGGCGGCAAAGATGAACCGTTCCGGGAATTTTATCTTTGAGGTGGCCAGATCAGAGATAGGATATACTTATCAATCCCCCGCCGAATACGCCACGGTAGTTATGGCCGCTGCCCTGCGGGAAGGCTATCAGGGGCCGCTCTTTCTTCAGGGAGATCACTTCCAGATTGAGGCCCGGGCCTATCAAGAGGACAGAGAAACAGAGATAGAAAAGCTCAAGGCCCTGATCACCATGGCGGTTAGGGCAGGATTTTACAATATCGACATCGATGCCTCCACCCTGGTTGATCTGACCCAGCCTACGCTCAGAGAGCAACAGAGGCCTAATTTCGAGGTTACAGCCCTTTTGATTGCCTTTATCAGGGGAATCCAGCCGGAAGGGATTGCCATCTCAATTGGTGGTGAGATCGGGGGGATAGGCGGAAAGAACAGCACTGAAGAGGATCTCCGGGCTTTTTTAGACGGTTTGAGGGGAAAGCTGGAAAATATATCCCCTGATTTGATCGGCCTGAGCAAGGTCAGTGTTCAGACCGGAACTACCCATGGGGGAGTAGTCCTGCCCAATGGCACAGTGGCCAAAGTAAAATTAGACTTTGATACCCTGAGAAGATTGTCAGAGATAGCTAAAGAAGAGTATGGCCTGGCCGGGGCGGTGCAGCATGGGGCTTCTACTTTACCGGCAGAAGCCTTTCATTACTTCCCGGGCACAGATACGGTCGAGGTTCACTTAGCCACGAAATTTCAAAATATGATTTATGATGACCCTGATTTCCCTTCTGAACTCAAAGATGAAATTTATGCTTACTTAAAGGAAGAGTTTGTTGCAGAATGGAAGAATGGGCAGACGGAAGAACAGTTTATCTATAAAACCAGAAAGAAGGGCTTTGGCCCCTTTAAAAAACAGATCTGGGATTTGCCCCTGTCAGTTCGAAAAGGGATTAGCCGGCGGCTGGAAGAGAAATTTAATTTCCTCTTTCATGAACTTCGGGCCACCGACACCTATGATATGGTCGCAGCAAGGGTTGCGCCTGTTTACGTCGCCAGGGCTATGCCGGAAAGCTTGAAAAAGCTTGTCAATTGAGGTAAGAAAAGATATGTTTGGAGTATCCTCTTCAAATCTATTGGTGTATCTGGTTGTAGGTTGTAAGTTGTAAGTTA
>JASEGY010000209.1 GCA_030019105.1 bacterium
CACGTTCTTACAATGTGAAGTCAGGATGCCCTTGAGAACTTACTACTGTCAAGTTCTCAAAAGCTCATCTATCCCTCCGGCACTTCTTTTTAATCCTCCACCAGAAAGTTCTCCAGCCTTATATTTCCCTATCCCTTCTGACGCAAACTCTTGATACTTTTTCCTTGCCTCCCTTACCTTTCTCCCAAACCTAACCAGCACTTCATCTGTCTCTTGCCAGTCATATTTGCTTCTGCCCATTATAGCTGCATGCCCTGTCCAGGGGTATTTATCTAACTCCTTTATTGTTTTAACCACTCCCGCCCTGATCGGATTCAGGTGAATATACCTGACCAATTCAAGCAAATAGGGTTCTTCTTCACAGACGATAGATTTGTATCTATTTTGAAAAAGATGACCTGTTCTTTTTTGACGGAGGTTGAACTTTATCGCGTAACCAGTAAGAAGTCTCCTCATAAATGAAGAGAGTGGAACATGACCAGTTCTTAGCAAGAGATGGAAGTGATTTGACATCAAGCACCAGGCATAACATTTCATTCCCGTCTTGCCTATAATCTCTGTCAGCCTATGAAGAAAATCCTTCCGATCTATTGTATCCAAAAATATTGGTCTTCTTTCTATCCCCCTGGCTATTACATGATGTAATATCCCAGGTGCGTCTAATCTTGAACTTCTTGGCATGGCTAATAAATATCATATCTCACAACTTATGTCAAGTGTTTTTTACGTTTTTTAACTACGTCCCCCAAGTTCCCCCACACCCCTCGGCAATATGTTCGAGGATTGACAGGCACTTTTCCTGCGGCAATCGTGCCCGAAAAAATGGAGTCCCTTTGCGATCAGAAAATCGTGATAAGGAATTAACGAGATAAACTGTTAGGATAATTTCTCATGTTTTTTATCTACGTCCCTCATACCTCACAAGAATGCCTGAGGGGTCTTTCGCAGGAGCCAATTCAGGGGACGACGATCACCCTGGTCTCACCGAGAGCAAGTCCGCTGATATCCAGCATTTCTCCCTGGGAATTCCTGAGGGTCAGTCCATCTCGATCAAGCTTTATCGTAGTTTTACCAGAGGCCCTGGCCTTAAATTTAACAATAGCTACCAGCCCGGTGCCACTGGCTCCCCCTAATTCGCTTCCCTTTTTGGTTACTACCCCGATTTTTGAGGCTATCCCGTTTTCTTCAAGATAGTCTGAAACCAGAGGCTTCTCGCCCAGGAACCACCCTGCCTCAACTGCCCCACTTTCTTCCACATCCAGAATCCGCTTGTTATAGTCGATCTTGAATACGCATCCAAAAAGGTTATTTACATTTTCAGCCCAGACTTCGATCTTGAATTCATCGCCTGCCTTGACCTCTATTATATTCGGGTCAAGACCAAAACCGCTGGCGCTGGTAGTAAATTGTTGATCAACCGAAGGGGCCAGGTTATTGCATGCATCGGCAGAAAGGATACTGAAGAGATAGGTGGTCTCCGGATCAAGATAAGGGGGCGGAGCCCCAGGCAATCTAACTGTATGTAAAGTAGAAAGGCCGGTATTTGGATCATTGGCTTCGAGATCATAATTAAGACTGAGCCCGTATCTAACCCTGCCTGTAGTTGGGACGTTAGTCTGCCAGGAGATAATCGCCCTGGTAGCGCCGGCATAAACTTGTACATTCGAGATAAGTGGCGATACAGAACATTCTTCCGCTTTGGTGGTAAAGGTGCGGTCAATAACCGAGTCGGTGGGTGTGGCCTTGTTGCCGCATTTATCCTCGGCTGAAATCTTAAAGTGATATTCAGCACCAGGGGTCAGGCCGGTCAGGGTAACTGAATGGTTCTGAGAGAAAGTGGTCTCTTTTGAAGTTGAAGAACCATAATTACTTGTTCGTCCGTAATCCACCTGGCCGATAGCAGGCACGTTTGTTTTCCAGGTGATGGTGGCTGAATTTTTTTCAGGAGTGACCGAGACATTCGAGATAGTGGGTAAAACAGGACATTCTTCCTCGCTGGTAGTAGTAAAGGTTCGATCCACTTTCCCATCAGACGGAGTGGCCTGGTTGCCACAGGCGTCTTCGGAGAGTATCTTGAAATGATACCCGGTGCCCGGGGATAATCCGGTCAGGGTAACAGTGTGGGAGGTAACAAGAGCAGTTTGCTTAGTAGTGAATGTCCCATAATTGGCTGTTTGGCCATAAGCAACCTGGGCGGTAGCAGGTACATTTGTCTGCCAGCTTATTGTGGCTGAGGTGCGGCCGGTGGAGATGACTACCTTAGAAATAACAGGAGGAGTAGGACATTCTTCTTCTTTCGTAGTGAAGGTGAAGGACTCCCCAAAATCCGCCTCTGCCGTGGCCTGGTTGCCGGCGGCATCTTCGGATTTAACCCGATAGTAGTAAGTAGTCCGGGGATTAAGGCCACAGAAGCGCATGGAATGCGTCAATACCAGATCAGCATCAAAAGGAGTCGAGGAGACGTATTGGGTTGTCCGGCCATAGTCTACCTGACTGGTAGCCGGCTCATTCGTATCCCATTTAATGGTGACACACCTCGCTTCCGGAACGGCCCTCACATTAGTAATCACCGGTGGAGTATCATCAGCCGGTTTGGTCGTAAACTTGAACCCATCGCAGACCCTCCCCCAGTTGTACTCTCTGTCTCTCGATTCCACACAATAATAATAAATTGTTCCGGGTTTCAGATTGGAAAGATAAATATTATGATTAGTCAGCAGGCTGTCATCTTCGCTTTGCAGGTTAGAAAAATCTTTGTCTTTACTCTCACGATATTCTACCCGTGAGGTAGCAGGTTCATCGGTCAACCAGCTTACCTTCGCCGTGGTTCGCGCCGGAGCAGCCGAAACATTGCTGATTTTAGGCTTGGTTTCATCCGGAGAAATAAGCCTGTCAAGCCTGTCTCTATCTTCTTTTCCGCATCCAGGGATAAGAGAGAAATAGAGTATTAAGGGTAAGACTATTATTAGTCGGAAAGATTTATGCATTATGATCACCTGATTAAGTTTCGAGTTTCGGGTTCGGGGTACCCGCCGCCAGGCCGGCTCGGCCTGGCGGGTCGTCGAGTTTCGGCTGGTTTAGATTTTCTTAGTAACCGAAGATACTCCCCTTCTACTTTCATCGGCAAATTAATAAAAAGACTTTACCTTAAACCGCTGTTGACAAGAAAGAAATAATATGGTAAACTTACCAGGTCGTGGTCGCCGGCCAATAATCTGCGGGCAGAAACCAGGTTTCGTGGAGAAACCTGGTTTCTAAACAGGAAGGTTCCAGGGTAATAAATAATGCTTCCCATAACCATAAGACCTATGAGTAGAAAAGATATCCCGGAGGTGCTGAACATTGAACAGGCATCTTTCCCCAGTCCCTGGACAGAAGGGATGTTTTTACAAGAAGTAAGAGATAACCGGCTTTCTCATTTTGTGGTAGCCCAATACGAGGAAGAAATAGTTGGCTATGCCGGGTTCTGGATAGTTTTAGATGAGGCCCACTTAGTTAATTTAGCGGTTGCTCCTGCCTATAGAAACCAGGGAATAGGACGACAATTGCTAATGGTTATCCTGAAGATAGCTATTAATAAAGGCGCTCAAAAGGCCACTCTGGAAGTGAGGGCCTCGAACCTGAATGCCCGGGAATTTTATCAGCGTTTCAGCTTCAAGCCTGTTGCTGTCAGGAAGGGATACTACCATTCCAGAGAAGATGCCGTGATTATGTGGCGGGAGGATCTTAAGGAGGGAAATGAAGACTCAATCTCCGGACACTAAACCAGTAGTGGCTATTGTTGGCCGGCCTAATGTGGGCAAGTCAACTTTCTTTAACCGGCTCATTGCCCGAGGCATAGCTGTGACTCACCCGGAAGCGGGTGTAACCCGTGATCGGAATTATAAAGAAACAGACTGGCTGGGGCGAAAGTTCTTATTGGTCGATACGGGCGGATTAGAAATGGATACCGGCTCGTCCCTGTCAACTCAAATAAGACGTCAGGTGGAAATTGCCATGCAGGAAGCTAAGGTGATCTGCTTTTTGCTTGACAGCAGGGATGGTATCCTCCCTCTGGATATGGAAATAGCCGGTATCTTGAGGCGGCAAAAGAAACCAATACTGACCGTAGTCAACAAAATCGACAATCCGGCTAAGGAAGAAGAGATACTCTCTGATTTTTATTCTGTTGGGTTGGGAAAGCCTATCGGAGTTTCCAGCCTCCACGGGTTGGGCATAGATGTGGTCCTTGATGAAATTATTTCTTATCTTGATACCGTGGAAGAAGAGAAAGACGAAGATCAGCCTTCTATCCGGGTAGCCATTGTCGGACGCCCCAATGTAGGCAAATCATCTCTCCTTAATGCTATCCTGGGTGAAGAACGCCTCATTGTAGATTCCAGCCCGGGGACAACCAGGGATAGCATTGATACTACCTTGATTTACGGCGAGGATAGATTAGTCCTGGTTGATACAGCCGGAATAAGACGCAGGACCCGAATTGACCACGACTTAGAGCAAATAACCGTCAAGCAGGCCATACATGCCATCCGCAGGGCAGATGTGGCTCTCCTCTTACTTGATGTTACCGAGGGATTGTCGGAACAGGATAAACGACTTCTTTACCAGATAGAAAAGGCCGGCTGCGCCGGGATAGTAGTTAATAATAAGTGGGACCTGATCAGGGGAGGGAACGAGGTTAAGGGTCAATACCAGAAACGCACTAAGGAAGAGATGAGATTTATAGATTACCTGCCGATTCATTTTACTTCGGCCCTGACTAATGAGGGCCTTGACGAGTTAATGGACATGATAAAGACATCCTCTTTAGTCCATCAAACTAATGTACCTACCAGCCAGTTAAACAGGGTTATGACCAAAATAGCCTCAGAATACCAACCGCCGGCAGGGGGTGGGAAGAATCTAAAGATATACTACCTCACCCAGCTTGGCATCAAACCGCCGACTTTTCTCCTGTTCGTTAATTATCCGAGTCTGGTTATTCCCCAATATTTGAGATACCTCCAACGGCGGATGCGGGAAGAATTAGACCTGTGGGGGACACCGATTAGAATTAAGGTGAGGAAACGGGAATAACCTGATGCTGGAAAATCGGTTTCGCAAGCCCGGATTTCTTGATCCTGCGGGTAAAAAAGAAATTATGGATAGACTAAAGGATTATCTCTCCGAAAGGAAGGAGGTGGTCTTTGCCTATCTCTATGGCTCCTTTATGAGAGATGAGGCCTTTAGAGACATAGATGTGGCCTTATTTGTGAAGGGAAACGATCGGGATTTCGGCCTGGAGGCAGACCTGTCTTATGATCTGACAGCGGTTACAGGCTATCCGGTGGAAGTCAGGATTATAAATAAGGCCCCGGTGGCCTTGCAGATGGCAACTCTACGAGGAAGAAGCCTTCTCTTCAGCCGGGACGAGGAGAAGCGAACCGACTTTATCCAGGATGTGGGAAAGAGGTACATTGAGGCAGATGATTTTATCCGGGGCTTGACCACAAGCGAGGAGGATTAAATGCTGGGCTATCTTTTTATTTTACTGGCAAGTTACCTGTTAGGCGCCATCCCGACAGGCTTCATTGTGACCAGGTTGGTGGCCGGCATTGACATTCGACAGGTAGGCAGCGGCAACATTGGGGCCACTAATGTTCATCGCATATTAGGCTGGGCCTGGTACATTGTCGTTCTCTTAATCGATATGGCCAAAGGGATAGCTGCTGTTTGGCTGGCTCATCGGATCAGCGGCGGGGAGATTATTATCAAAATGCTGGCCGGAGCTGCGGCTGTCGCCGGACATAACTGGACTGTTTTTCTGCGGTTTAAAGGCGGCCGGGGAGTGGCTACCAGCGCCGGTGTCTTTATCGGCCTGGCCCCGCGCCCGATGCTTATCATTATTCTCCTTTTTATTGTTATCGTTGTCCTGACCAGATACGTCTCTTTAGGCTCGGTGGTTGGCGCTTTGCTTTTACCTTTTTTGCTGTGGTTCTTTAAGGCAGAACTGCCTTTAATTATTTTTGGGGGACTTATTTCGGCGGCTATCGTCATAAAGCATATCCCCAATATCAAACGATTGTTAACCGGACAGGAGCATAAGTTCGGAAGCAGGGTCGGGCTTAAGCCCTGAATCTTAGCGCCTAAGTAGTCAGACGCAATTCCTTTCTGATATTTTCAGCCAGCCACATCCTTATAAGAGATTGATAAGGGATAGACTTTTGGGTAGCAATCTTTTGTATGGCTTGAATAAATACAGGCTCTATTTTGAGTGAGATATTTTTCAGCTTCCTCCTTCTTTTTCCGGATAGGATATCCTCTTTTAATTTTGAATCAAGAGTTATTGGTTCATCTATTTCCGAGACAAAGTCGAGAATCCCATGATTGTCCCAAAACTCTGCCTCTGTGTGCTCATCTTTAGACATTATCTATTTACGCAATACCGCAAAAGTCACCCCAACAACTTATTTTTGGTGATTGGTAGTCTGGTGATTGGTAGT
>JASEGY010000020.1:0-12089 GCA_030019105.1 bacterium
CATAGCCTATCTTGAATTCGCTTACCCCAAAATATTTATCTTAAGAGCTATATCAAGGTAGCAACTCATTTTAAATTGCAAATTTGGCATTTAGCATTTGAGGAGGCGATGAATAAGGCCAATAATTTTAAAATGCTAAATTTACAATGCCTTGGTGATTGATTTGGTTGCGGCAGGAAGCCACGCTGCGTTAATTAGTTTAACTCATTTACCCTCCTTGTGTCAAGGGTTATTTTATGGCCGTTATTTTCCTTGACTTCCTGAGCCTCTTCTGATATTATAAAAATATGAATTGCTGTAAAAATATGCAGACATCGGGCAAAGTAACCACGACTAAACTACTTCAAATGAAATCAGCCGGCGAAAAGATCGCCATGCTGACGGCCTACGATTACCCTGCGGCCGTATTATTGGATCAGACCGGCATTGATATTATCCTGGTGGGAGATTCGCTGGGGATGGTCGTTTTAGGATATGAGAATACCTTGCCGGTAACCATCAAGGAGATGATTCACCACACCCGGGCAGTTAAACGGGGGACAGCACGGGCCTTAGTAGTGGCTGACATGCCCTTTCTTTCTTATGAAGTTGAGGTATCTCAGGCTGTCTTGAATGCGGGACGATTGATCAAAGAGGGTGGAGCTGAGGCGGTCAAGGTAGAAGGGGGAAGTGAGATAATCGAGACAGTCTCCGCCATGATCAGGGCAAAGATACCGGTCATGGGTCATATCGGTCTTACCCCCCAGTCGATTCACCAGTTAGGTGGTTACAAGGTCCAGGGACGGGATATGACTGCGGCCAAAAAACTCAGGGCCGATGCCTTTGCCCTTTTGGCTGCCGGGGCCTTTGCCTTAGTAATAGAATGCGTTCCCTGGCCCCTGGCCCGGGAGATAACTCAGGATATTGGTATTCCCACCATAGGTATCGGCGCCGGGCCGCACTGTGATGGGCAGGTTCTTGTCCTGCATGATCTCCTTGGCCTCTACGACCGGATTCGTCCTAAGTTTGTCCGGCAGTATGTCAATTTAAGCCCGCTTATCTCTGATGGGATCAAACAGTACATCTCAGACGTGAGGGAGAGCAGGTTTCCCGGTTTGGAAGAAAGCTACGAGTGAGGCATTGTTTAAGGTAAAGGGAGCGTTTATCCAGTTGAAGATTAGAAAGCTTTTATGGGATAAAAAGATAGTTGATAAGATTAAAGCGAAGCATCAAGTATTCCCGTATGAGGTAAAAGAAGTTTGTGTAAAGAAAGAATTAGTTGTGCGTGGAAGAGAAGAAAAATATTATGTGTTGGGACAAACAAAAGCGGGGAGGTATCTTTTTGTTGTTTTGGCCAAAAAAGAGAATGCTCATTACAAGGTAATAACGGCCAGAGAGATGAATGATTCAGAAAAGAAAAGACTTAGAAAAAGGAGGAAATCATGAAGCTGCCGGAATTTAAGTCTGAAGAAGAAGAAGCTGAATTTTGGGACACCCGTAGTTTAACAGATTATCTGGACGAGTTAGAAGAAGTGACACTTGAGTGGTCACCGGAAAAAGATACTTGTCCTGGATGCGGTGGGCAAATGAATGAAAATTTTATAGATGTGCAACTAAACGGCCTTTTGATTCCCCATATCTTACAATATCAGTGTCCAACTTGCTCAACTATTAAAATTTCGGAGGATGCCCTGCTAAGAGTAAATAGAATTGATACAATGATTAAACAATATGGACTTGCCGGAATGATCCTACAAAAGATGATGGTGGAACAAGGCATTGGGAAGTAAGAGAAGGGGGTTTTTCAGGTGAAACAAAGACTTGTATTTTTATCCTTGCTCCTTTTTTTACTCCCGATTGCTTGTGGGAAGGATAACGGAACAGGACCCGCGAACCATGCCCCGACTATTCAAGGTTGGTCAGATACTCTGACCACGGTAGAAGCAGGAGGGGCGATTACCATAACTGTTGAGGCTGAGGATCCGGATAGAGATGTCCTTGACTATTCCTGGGAGGTTGAGGCGGGAAGTATCACCGGCAGCGGGAAGTCTGTCACCTGGACCGCCCCTGCAACGCCCGGCGCTTACCAGGTTACTGTCACAGTGAGCGACAGCCGGGGCGGCCAGGTAAGCCGGAATATTGAGATTACGGTGGTTGAAGCTAATCACCCTCCGACCATTAAGGTTCCGTCAGTTACCCCCCCCTCCCCTGTAGAGAAAGAGACGAGTTGCACTTTATCTGTTGAGGCTAATGACGAAGATGGAGACCCCCTTACCTATTACTGGACGGCTAATGGGGAAGATATCGGCAGCGGGGCATCTATCACCTGGATTGCCCCGGATATCGGCGCTTACCAGATCAATGTAACCGTAAGCGATGGCCAGGTTGAAGTCAGTCGAGGGATAGTAGTTGAAGTAATAGAAGCTGCGGAGCCTACACCCCAAATAACGATTATTAAACCGGCGGCCGGGAGTGTAGTTCAGGGGATAGTGCAAATTAAGGTTGATGTTTCCAGTCAAGTCCCTATTAATAAGGTGGGATTTTACATCGATGATAAGCTTGAAGGGGAGGATAATTCTTCTCCCTATTCTTACTACTGGGGTACAACGCTTTATTCTAATGGCCGGCACACTATCAAGATCATTGCTTACTACGATTCAGGGGCACAAAGCACGGAGGTGAGTTATGAGGTTGAGGTGTTAAATCCAATAGAGGTCTCGCATTTTTCCACCCTCCATCTTGCCCCGGGGGCCTATCCGGGATTTACCGCCAAATACTATCTCCTCTTTGAAGTCTCGCTGAATAATGTAGATCCCCAACTAATAGATTCAGTTACAGTCACCGCACCGGATGGGAAGATACATGAGCTTAAGGATGTTGAACCAAACGGTATCTGCCTGATAGAGAACAATGCGCCTTCAGACAGTCTCTACCGTCTTGCTTCACCGCTGTCTGCCCCTCCTCCTCTCGGGAGATATACCTTTACCGTGACCTTTACAGGCTCTTCTTCCATCCAGGAGGCTACCAAAGAATTAACTGAGGCCCCCCTCCCTATCCCGGAGATCATCCAGCCTGAAAACAACCAGGAAACCAGTTCTACCCCGACTCTCACCTGGGAAGGGCTCTCCGGCGCGGCCGTATATGAGGTCAAGATTACCAGCCCGGAAAGCGATCCCTGTCCTCCTATCCCTATTTGGAAGAAGGACCTTATCGAAACAACAACCATCGATGTGTCTCAACCTCTTCCTATTGGAGAGACATACTTATGGTATCTCTTTTCTGCCTCTAACAGAGAGTTTAAAAACCTTTCCCTGACCGCGGGCTTATTCAAGGTGGTCAGCGAAGGTGAGATACCAAAGGTAACAGGGACTATTACAGTCGTTGGCGAACCAACAGGCAAGGTCTCTGTCGGATGCTTTAAGCGGGGTACATTTGAAATGGTGGCTACTGGTTCAGTGGATTCGAGCGAGAGTTATCAGATCGAGCTTCCAACAACAGTCTCAGGGTATACATCACTCAATGTTCTGGCCTGGGATGACACCAATGGTGATGGAATCTGGAGTGGGGATGAAAAAATATCTGTACCAGGTAATGATTATTTGGAGTACCAGGGTGGTCAATGGTATGTAGCTCATTGGGGCGATCAGCGGGAACCCCTTTCTCCCCAAACCCCGATTAACATCTTGTTGTCTTTAGGTGATCCTCCGCCGCCTCCGCCAGGAGGCGCTGTTAGAAGAATTAGAGTATTGGAGTAAAAGACCGTGGGAAATAAAGAAGCCCTCCTCATTATTGATGTCCAGAATGACTTTTGTCCGGAAGGAGCCCTGCCTGTGCCTGAAGGTGATCGCATTGTGCCCCTCATTAATCAGCTTATGCAGGGCTTTGATATTATCATCGCCACCCAGGACTGGCATCCGCCAGGCCACAAGTCCTTTGCTTCGGCTCATCCCGGCAAGGAGCCTTTTGAGACGGTTGATCTTCAAGGAACCGTCCAGGTTCTGTGGTCTGACCATTGTGTTCAGGGCAGCCGGGGAGCACAGTTGCTAAGCGGCCTGGATACAAAACCCATCCGAATGATCCTGCGTAAGGGAATGAACCCTGAAGTGGATTCTTACTCCGGGTTCAGAGACAACTCAAAGACAACAATTACCGGACTTGATGGCTGCCTTAAGGCGCTTGGCATAGAGCATATCTATCTCGTGGGGCTGGCTACGGACTTTTGCGTCTATTTTACCGCTATGGACGGCCTGGAAAATGGGTATAAGGTGACGATTATCCTCGATGCCACGCGAGGGATCAATGTCCCGGAGGGGTCGATGGAGGAGAAACTGACCCGATTTAGAAATAGTGGAGGGATTGTGGCAAATAGCGATTGGTTTGTTCATCCGTAAGCGTTCACGGAACGCTGGAATTAGAAATTAGAAATTGGAAATTGAGCCTTCATACTTTTGTGCTGTTGATGAACGCATTCAATTTGGGACCGAGTTTCTCAACTATAGTGGTTAAGAAAAAGATTTTGGGGTTGGCTATCCTTTGGAGTTCAGGCTTTNNNNGTTATCCTTTGGAGTTCAGGCTTTAGCCTTTCATAACTAATGAAATCCTAAAGGATTAACTCCGAAAGCTACATAGCCTATCTTGAATTCGCTTACCCCAAAATATTTATCTTAAGAGCTATATTGTCTTATATTCTGTCGCTTTAGATTCAGATAGAACTTTTCTCCTGTTATAAACATCCAACTTATAGGCTCGCTTCATCTTTTTTACCAATTTCCAATTTCCAATTTCAAGCCGTGAAC
Source organism: bacterium (assembly GCA_030019105.1). Classification (GTDB taxonomy): domain Bacteria; phylum UBA9089; class JASEGY01; order JASEGY01; family JASEGY01; genus JASEGY01. The sequence continues at coordinate 4,776 of JASEGY010000020.1, forward strand.
GGCTACGTTCATCCTGACCGCCTGAAGTAATTCTGGCATTGGGGGCAATAATAAGTCCCCCGGCCGCCTACCTTTGTCTTTCTGATCCCCAGACCGCATACCAGACATGGTTTATCTTCCAGGCCATGAACCTTCGGGATAAATCCTCCCTTGCTGCCATCTAAGTGGGCAAAATCATCTGATCCGGCCCCACCGGCCGTAATAGCTTCCACCAGCATGTTTTTCAATGGCCGGTAAACAGCAAGTATTTCTTCACTGCCTAACGACTTGCCGGACCGCTCAGGATTGATCTTAGCTTCAAAAAGGATCTCGTCGGCGTAAGTATTGCCGATACCGGAGATAAAAGACTGGTCCATCAGCAGGGCCTTTATTTTTGCTTTACTCCGGGAGATCATCCGGGTGAATTGTTCAAAGTCAAGTTCACGACTGAGGGCATCAACGCCTAACTTTGTTACTTGAGGTAAAGAGTCGATCTCTTCCCCCTGATGAAGATGGACCCCGGCCCCTAAGGCCAATTGACTGAAAAATAAACACCGCCGGTCATCTAAATTCAGAACTACCTGTGCTCCCTCCCCCACTTCAGGAGAAAGTCTGATCCGGCCAAAGAGCATGAAGTGGATAATAAGGCAGAGACCTTCTTCCAGATAGATTAAGAGCATCTTCCCTCTGCGGCCGGCGCCGGTTATCTTCTTCCCGGCTAAGGTGGAGGCAAACATTTCCGGGGACATATTGATTACATTGGGATCAGATACATCCACGGTCACAATTTGTCTGCCCACTACCCGGGCTTTGATTTCTCCCTTTAAGACCTCGATTTCCGGTAATTCAGGCATCGGTAATCTCCAATTCCATCTTTTCCCAGTCTCTACTCTTCTTATTCTCCAGCTAATTGCAGGGCTTTCTGAACGACTTTCTCTCCCAATCGGATACCACCTTGCCTCATCTCTTCGATCAAGGGTTGGACGGTAATGATTAGACCTTTCTGTTTAGCCTTGATTAAGATGCCCAGTGTCCCGGTGAGCTTCAGCCCCAACCGTTTAGCATATTGTCGGCCTATTCGTTCGTCGATAATGAGGAGGTCTGCCGATAACTCTTCAGCTAAGGCGATGGCCTCAGCTTCTCCCTGATCCAGATCAGTCAGATACTTAATCCGGCGCGATTCACTCAGTGACACCGTGGAAATCCAGGATGCCTGTTCCAACTCAATCACACCTGCTGCACCTGGCCTTCCAGCTAATACCTCTTCCCGTACACCCTGGGGAATGACCACCTCACCGTAGAGTTCCTTTAGCAGACCGAGGCGGCCGATGAGTGCCAGCGCGATGAGGGGAGTGGTGTTACTCACAACGGTTCGCTCCATTTCATGCATTAGTCACGTCCTCGACTAACTCTTCAGGTGTTGTAGATATGGGTGAAAGGCCAAAGCGGCCAAGCTCCAGCATGAAGGCCACACGCCCCATCCCGGCAAGGCGAGCTGCCATACCAGTGGATATCTTGCCCATTTCGTACAGCTTGACAGCTAACAACAGCCGGGCATGCTGCTCGAATTCTTTCCGAGTCTCCTTCAAGGAAAGAAGCAAATCATCGGGATACGATATCGTGAGAGTATTAGTTTTCATTGTTGCCCCTCTCTTTCTCTTGGCTTTTGCTCCCCTATCGCGTAACCGGAGACTTCTCTGATTATATCCTGAACGATCAGATTCAGGCATTAGACACGTCCTCGATTAGCTCTTCAACTGTCATTCACATCCGTCTCAAAGGTAGTTTTTGGTCACACGGAAAAAGATCACACCAGAAATCACGAGATAGAAAACATTGATCAATGACCGTGGCTCTCCCAATCCTCCATACGAATCAGCTAGAAGAAGTGCTGCCAGCGCATTGAGAAAAGTGCTGCCGAATATCAGGCACATACCCCAAAAGACAATCGGAGTTATATGCCCGGAGACAGCCTCTGAGACAGCCTTTCTGTAGAGCCAGCCTTGCGAATATATCCTTTTCAGCGGATCTACGTTTACAAACTGTCCGATGGGGCATCCACAACTTTTACAGAAATCTCTTACAGGCGAGTTCCCGGTCATACAGTTTGGGCAGAGCACTATCTCGCCATTCACATTCTCCTCTTTGGCGATGTTCATCATTTCGGCCAAAGGCGCTCTGTCATGGGCAGTTACCTTCCCGAAAGCTTCAAGCTTTCGGGAAGGTGGGAAGGTGACTGGCCGAAACGATGAACAATGCCGCCTCTTTCGTTTACATGGAATCATCCGCACTTGGAATACCCGCACCCCCGGCAGACAACACAGCCGCTTTCATGTTCCAGTGCCCCGCCGCATTCAGGACAGTTGCTGATCAAAGGCACAGGCCCGTCAAAGAACCTGGGTGTGTCCTCAATATGGACATATTTCTCAATTATCCGGCCAATAGCGTCAGGACAGGACAGAACCTTTATTCCATTAGTCTTACGTTTACTTACCGTAGAAAGACAACGGATCCCCTTAAGCTGGTTGATAATGACCCGTTCATTTATTCCAGCGCGCAGGGCAAGAGAAACCAGTCTTCCGGTCGCTTCTGATTGTGCCGGGCACCCACCGGCCCGGCCGGTAGAGGTGAAGAGTTCACACAAGCCTTCATCATCAGAGTTTATGGTAATATAAAGCTTCCCGCAGCCGATTTTGGCCATCTCCGTAGTCCCTGTTGTTATATCCGGCCTTGGTCGAGGAGTGATCTTGGGTTTTTCTGTCCCCACATTAAGGACCTGTTGTTCACGACTTCCGTCTCGATAAATAGTTATTCCTTTAAGATCGCTTCTGTAAGCCATAAGATATGACCGTCTTATATCTTCGACTGTTGCTGACTGGGGGAAATTTATCGTTTTAGACACGGCATTGTCGGTAAAACGTTGAAAGGCCGCCTGCATCTTAATATGCCACTCATAAGAGATGTCGTGGGCTGTCCTGAAGTATCTCTTGATTCTATCCGGAATTCCATCTATCCCTTTAAGGGTGCCCTGTTTAGCAATGGCCCTTATTAAGCTGGGAGAATAAAAGCCTTCCTGTCCGGCTATTTTCTCAAATAAAGGATGGACCTCCAGAAGCTCGTCATTGTCCATAACCTTACGAATAAAAGAGATGGCAAAAATAGGCTCTACGCCGCTGGAACAACCCGCAATAATACTGATCGTTCCTGTGGGGGCAATAGTAGTCGTGGTAGCATTCCGGGGCTTAATTCCCCCGGGGACATCGTAGATACTTCCTTTAAAATTGGGGAAGATACCGCGATCCTTAGCCAATTCAACCGAGGTCTCTTTAGCCTGTTGAGAAATAAACTGCATGATCTCTCCACCAAGCTCAATTGCCCGGTCAGAGTCATAAGGAACACCTAAGTAAAGAAGCAGATCGGCAAACCCCATTACCCCCAGGCCTATCTTCCGGTTTGCCTTAGTCATCTCTTCAATTTCAGGGAGGGGATATTTATTGACATCAATCACATTGTCCAGAAACCGCACGCTTGTCTTAACTACATGGGCCAGGTGAGAATAATCAATTTCCCATTTATCGCCCTCTTGTTTGACCATCTTAGCCAGATTGATGGAACCAAGATTACAGGATTCGTAAGGAAGAAGCGGTTGTTCTCCACAGGGATTAGTGCTTTCGATCTTGCCCACCTGCGGCGTAGGATTATCCCGGTTGATCCGGTCGATAAAGATAATTCCCGGCTCCCCATTTTTCCAGGCCAAATCGGCAATACAGTCAAATACCCTGGCAGCACGGAGACGACCGCTGCGCTCGTTACTTCTGGGATTGATAAGATCGTATTCCCCATCCCGTTCCAGGGCATACATGAATTCATCAGTGAGGGCCACAGAGATATTAAAGTTATTTAATCGCTCTTCCTTTTCCTTGGATGTAATAAAATCCATAATATCAGGATGGTCAACCCTGAGGATGCCCATATTTGCCCCGCGCCGTGTCCCCCCCTGTTTAATCGTCTCAGTTGCCACATCAAAGACAGTCATAAAAGAGATTGGACCACTGGATATGCCTTTGGTCGAAAGGACCACATCATTTTTAGGCCTGAGGCGAGAGAAAGAAAAGCCTGTTCCACCACCGCTCTTGTGAATAAGGGCCGTCTGTTTGACGGCTTCAAAGATGCTCTCCATAGAATCTTCTACCGGCAGGACAAAACATGCTGATAATTGGCCTAATTCTCGACCGGCATTCATCAAGGTCGGCGAATTGGGCATAAATTCAAAATTGGTCATCAGCCGGTAGAACTCTTTCTCGTATACTTTTACATCCGCCTCAGGATTATAGATAAGCTCAGCCCCAGCAATATGTCCGGCTACTCGCCTGAACATGTCATCCGGCTCTTCCACCACGGCCCCGGTTTCATTCTTTTTTAAATACCTCCTCCTGAGTACAGTTAAGGCATTAGCTGAAAGGGCCAATTCAGGTTTTGATTTTGGTTTCGGTTGTGACTTTGGTTTTGATTTTATATCGGGTGGGATAATTTCATACTGAGATTCCGATACACGTTCTTTGACGGCAACGGCCATTTTATTTCTCCTTTCTTACGCTATAGGCTGTCCTTGTTCATCGTTTCGGCCACTCAAGTTGAAAATGGGAAATGGGAAGTACCTTGATGTACTTCCTATTTCCCATTTCTTACTTCCTACTTTCTTTTAATAAGTCTATATCTTACAAAGCATAACCCCCTTGTGTCCCTTTAGCGTATATTTAGTGTATCATTACCCGAATAACTTGTCAAGTCTTTTTACCCTTGAATTTCAAGTTTCGGGTTTCGAGTTTCAAGTTTCGAGTTTATTTACACTTAGCCACTTTGATGCTTGATTGGCACCGCTGGTTCATCAGGTTGTCGAACAACCTTTCAGGTGGATAGACTGAAGGTGGAAGGCTTTTAGGGATTGACTTCTCAAATGCGGTGAGCAGATGATTGAACTTCAGTCTTCAGTCTTCAGCCTTCAGCCTATCTCCCTGAACCGTTACGTAATCTTCAATAATTTCTGGTTGACTTCCGGAAAGGATTCTGTTATATTAGTGGTCTGTCAATCTTGAATTACGGGGTATACTCAGCACGGTCATAAATAGTGATTTTGAACAGGTTGTAGGTTGTAAGTTGTAGGTATAGTGGTTAAGAAAAAGATTTTGGGGTTGGCTATCCTTTGGAGTTCAGGCTTTAGCCTTTCATAACTAATGAAATCCTAAAGGATTAACTCCGAAAGCTACATAGCCTATAGCCTATCTTGAATTCGCTTACCCCAAAATATTTATCTTAAGAGCTATAGTAGTCAGTTGTGTCAGTAGTGATTTGTTAGATTTTTACAAGCCAATCTGCAAGTTTTGTTTTGATCCGTAACAGCCTTTTCGAGCCAATTTCTCCTATTGAGCCAAGCAACATCCTTCCTTCAACTACAGCAAGTCGCCCAACTCGAATAAGGCTTTCGACCTTTAACCCAGAACGTGAGAAATCAGCAGCATCTTCGTGATGATTTCATCAAACCCTTCGACATAATGCCGTATCTGTGACGAAATCATACATATAAGCCAATCATCGTACCGGCCTGGAAATCTACCAATCAGCAAAGCTGGCCGTGGTTCCCCATATACCTGATTGGTCTGGGGAAAATTAAAAAGAACGATTTGCCCTGATTTTCTCATGAAAATACTTCCTTCAAATCTACAGTGGTATAGTTGGGAGCATCTTCGTCTTCCATCCCACGCATCGCCAAGGATAACGATATATCTGACCAGGTAAGGTCATCTTGAATTATGATCTCACGTTTTGCTTTCGACTCAAGGTATTCAACAAAGTCAAGTACTTCTACCTGATGTCTCTGGGGTAACTTTTGTAAATGTTGATATATTTCCTCTGTAACGCTCATAAGTTAGCCTCCTATGTCTAAATAAAATTACCGCTCAACGTAAACGGCCACATCTGTCGGCACTTAATTACTAACTTACGTCCGATAATGGGCATTGATCTTCACGTATTCCGGCGAGAGATCGCATCCCCAGGCAGTGGCCTCTGCCTTGCCCAGATCCAGATCAATATCTATTCTAATCTCCTTCTGTTCCATAATTGAAGCTACCTTAGCCGGATCAAATGTTGCTCCACATCCATTTCTAAACATCAATTGATCCCCGAAGTAAATATCAACCTCTTCCGGTTCCATTTCTTCCCCCGCCTGGCCCAGAGCAGCCATAATCCGCCCTACATTAGGATCGCACCCGTAAAAGGCTGCCTTGACTAAATTTGACCCGGCTACTGCCCGGGCAAACTGTCTGGCATCTTCTTCGATTAGCGCCCCCTTAACCCTGACTTCTAATAGCTTTGTGGCCCCTTCCCCATCAGCCGGAATCTGTTTGGCCAGGTCAATGCTGAGTTCATCCAGGGCCGCTTGAAAGAGGTCGAATTCTTTGCCGGGGTAAGTGATCTCCTCCCCTTCCGCTGTTGTCGCCAGACCATTGGCCATGATAGCCACCATATCGTTAGTGCTCATATCGCCATCTACTGTAATCATATTAAAGGACCGGTCTACGGAATGGAGGAGAGCCTTTTTTAAAAGCTCCGGGCTGATCAAGGCATCCGTGGTAATGAAAGCCAGCATAGTCGCCAAGCCCGGATGGATCATGCCGGCGCCTTTGGCTATCCCCCCCAGGGTAATCTTTCGACCAAAGAGCTCCAGTTCCAGGGCCGCCTCCTTAGGTCTGGTGTCGGTAGTCATAATCGCCCGGGCCGCATCTGCTCCACCACTGCTGCTCAGATTAGCAGCGGCCTCTTTTATCCCTTGTTCTATCTTCTCTATATGCAGCCGGGGGCCAATCTTTCCGGTTGAAGCCACCAAAACAGATGTCTCAGGGATATTAAGCTCAGTCGCGGTTAGTTTCGCCATGCGAGCTGCATCCTCAATGCCCTGCTCCCCAGTACAGCAGTTGGCAAGACCGCTGTTGACCACTATTGCCTGAATCCGGCCATCCAGGATATGTTCTTCACTGATCAGCAAGGGGGCGGCCTTGACCTTATTGCTGGTAAAGACAGCCGCAGCAGCGGCTGGAACCTCAGAATAAATGAGGGCCAGGTCTTTGCCCTCGGCTTTAATCCCACATCTAACCCCGGAGGCGCTAAAGCCTTTCGGCGCGGTGACACTTCTTATTGCGGATTGCGCACCCACTTCGTGGGTACCCGGGATTGCGGATTGTTTTTTCATCTGAAGATACTCCTATTGGCCTTGTTCATCGTTTCGGCCACTCAAGTCGAAAATGGGAAATGGGAAATTAGGAAATGGGAAGTATG
>JASEGY010000020.1:12095-19209 GCA_030019105.1 bacterium
ATCGTTTCGGCCACTCAAGTCGAAAATGGGAAATGGGAAATTAGGAAATGGGAAGTATGAAGTATCTTGATTTACTTCCTATTTTCCATTTCTTACTTCCTATTTTAATCCTGTCTCCTCATCAAAACCAAACATCAGGTTCATATTCTGAACGGCCTGGCCTGAGGCGCCCTTGATCAGATTATCAATGGCCGAGATGACAAGCAGCCTGGAGGTACGCTCATCTATCTGCCAGCCAATCTCACAGTAGTTAGTTCCCACTACGTTTTTCACTCGGGGATAAGTCCTCTCAGGGAGAAGCCGAATAAACGGCTGGCCCTGGTAAAAATCCTGATATATAACAGAGAGTGCTTCCCATTGAATCTTCTTCTTTAACCGCAGGTAAGCAGTCGAAAGGATACCCGAGGTAATCGGGACAAGATGGGGTGTAAAGGTAATCTTGATTGCTCTCCCGGCCAGGTTCGAAAGCTCTTGTTCTATCTCCGGTGTATGTTGATGTCCGGCTACCTTGTAGGCCAGCATATCCTCGTTTATCTCCGGGAAATGAGCTGTTAGAGAAGGCGATCGTCCTGCCCCGGAGATACCAGTTTTGGAATCAATAATAATGTCATCCAATTCGACCGGATTGCGACCTTCCCGGACTAAAGGAGCCAGGGCAAGGATGATGCTGGTGGGATAACAGCCCGGATTAGCTATCAGGGAGGCTGTTTTAATCTTTTCCCGGTATAGCTCAGGGAGTCCATACACCGCATTTTCCAGCAAATGTCGCTCCTTGTGGGCCACTTTATACCATGCCTCGTAAACTTCAGGGTCCTTAAGCCGAAAATCAGCCGAGAGATCGATCACCTTCTTGCCCCGGGCCAAAAACTCAGGGGCAATTTCCATCGAGACCCGGTGAGGCAGGGCCAGGAAAATGACATCCACCTGGGGAAGAATCACGCCCGTCCCTTCAAAGGGATGGCAAGTCATATCTACTTTCCCCCTAAAAAAAGGAAAGACCTCGCTTATCGAAACCGGGGCATCAAGTTTAGCCGTTAATGAGGTGATTTCCACCTCCGGATGCCGGCTAAGAATTCGAATCAATTCTTTCCCGCCATATCCCGTTGCTCCGATTATTCCTGCTCTGATCATTAATCTTCACCTCTATTTTTTGGAAGTATTCAGGTATCAGGTGTCGGCAGGAAGCTATGGAAGCTGAGACTTGAATGCTTACTAAGTGCCTATCCCAAAACCTCTTCCGCGTGACCAGAAACCAGGTTTCTTTAAGAAACCTGGTTTCTATCGCCCCGGTTTTGGGATAGGCTCTGAACAGATACTATCACAAAATATCTCTTCTGTCAAGGTGATTTAAAAGGCAGCAGCAATTCTCATTTTGAAAAAATGTAGGACAAGAAGAAAGGGAGAAAAAGGAGAATGGGAGAGGAATTCTTGAATCATTGCAAATTTATAGCTTTTAAGATAATGTTTTTGGAGTAGGCGAGTTCAATATAGGCTACGTAGCTTTTGGAGTTAATCCTTTAGGATTTCATTACTTATGCAAGGCTAAAGCCTAAACTCCAATTACAACCAACCCCAAAATCTTTTTCTTAAATACTATAGCATTGCAAATTGATCATTTTAAATTCGAAATGCTCAATGCTAATTTTGCAATTTGCAATGAATTACATTCTCCATTTCCCCATCTTCCCCCTTTCTCCTTATTCTTACACAAATTCTGCCTAAATGAGAATTGCTGAAAAGAGGGACGGTTCAAAAATCGTCCATTTTCTTGTGAAACCTTGCGTTCTTTCTGGAGTTTAGGCTTTAGCCTTGCATAACTAATGAAATCCTAAAGGATTAACTCCGGAAAGTTAATGATAATTTTTAGCCGCAAGCTTTCACAGTAAGGTGAACCATCCCTGAAATCTATATAATCTGTGAAATCTGTGTTCCTCTTTTTGTACGGCTAAGTATAGCTTTTAAGATAATGTTTTTGGGGTAAGCGAATTTAAGACAGGCTATTTAACTTTTGGAGTTAATCCTTTAGGATTTCATTAGTTATGAAAGGCTAAAGCCTAAACTCCAATTGATATCCAACCCCAAAATCTTTTTCTTAAATACTATAGTTACGTCACACCCAGAGATTCCTATCTAAGCTGCGATACTGGATAGCTTCAGAGATATGATGGGGGAGGATATCTCTTTCTCCTTCTAAATCCGCAATAGTTCGGCCTACTTTCAGGATACGATCATAAGCCCGGGCTGAAAACCCCAGTTTATCAATCACTTCCTTCAGCAACAGTTTTCCTTCCTGATTAACCCGGGCGTATTTCTTTAACTCCTTTGGCCCCATTTGAGTATTACAGTAAATCTTTCTCTCCTGTGAGTAACGCTGCGCTTGCAAAACTCTGGCCTCATTTACCCGGGTTCTGATACTATCCGAATCCTCTCCACAGGCATCTTTTTCTAAATCAATATATTTAGCTCGCGGCACTTCTACCTGGATGTCGATTCTGTCTAAGAGGGGGCCTGATATACGAGAGAGATATTTCTGAATCTGAAAGGGCGGACAACTACATGCCTTGTCAGGATCAGTCAGATACCCGCAGGGACATGGATTCATGGCCGCGACCAGCATAAATTGAGCCGGAAAGGACAGGGAACTCCCCGCCCGGGCAATATTAACCACCCCGTCTTCAAGCGGCTGCCTTAAGACCTCAAGCACACTCCGGGGGAATTCAGGCAGTTCATCCAAAAATAGAACCCCATTATGAGCCAAACTCACTTCTCCCGGTTGAGGAAAATGCCCGCCCCCAATCAGGCCGGCATAAGAAACAGTGTGATGTGGAGCCCGAAAGGGACGCTGGGTCAGCAGAGAAACACGGGGCGGTAAAAGTCCTCTGATGGAGTGAATCTTGGTTGTTTCAATGGCTTCATTCAGGGTCATATCAGGTAGAATGCCCGGTAATCTTCTGGCCAACATAGTCTTGCCTGAACCAGGCGGCCCGATCATAAGGAGATTGTGTCCCCCGGCGGCCGCTATTTCTATCGCCCTCTTTACATGTTGCTGCCCCTTCACCTCCCTGAAATCTGCTTCACAAGCAGCAGTTTGTTTAAATATTTCGCTAAGATCAACCCGGGCAGGTGTGATTGTCTCTTCACCATTCAGAAATCGAACAATTTCATAAAGCGTCCTGCCCGGATAGACAGCCAGGTTCTTTACTATGGCTGCTTCGTCCGCATTTTCAGAAGGGATGATCATCCCCGCTTTTTCTGTTCCGGACACAGCAACAGCCATAGAAAGACTTCCCTTGATGGACTTTACCCTTCCATCAAGAGAAAGTTCCCCGTTAATCACGTAACGTTGCAAGGCTTCGAGCTTTACCTGCCCGGCAGCCGCCAGGATGCCAAGGGCAATCGGCAGATCAAAGGCGGCCCCTTCTTTCTTGATATCAGCCGGGGCGAGATTAACGGTTACCCTCTTCGGGGGAAACTCAAATTGCGAGTTTTTAATAGCGGCTGTTACCCGCTCCCGGCTCTCCTTAACAGCCGTATCCGGCAAACCAACCAGGTTGAAAATCGGAAGACCAGGAGAGAGGTCTACCTCTACCCTGACTAAATAGGCCTCAATCCCAAGACAGGCGCTTGAATCAAGTGTGGCTAACATTCTAAATTAATCCGCTCCCTTTATTTCCGGGCACCAAATAACTCTATCCTTTCCTTCCTGTTTAGCCTGATAGAGCGCCTTTTCTGCTCCTTCAACAAGAGAGGCTTGAATTTCTAAGTAAAGCTGACCGGCCTCATCTTTTTTCTTACCCTTGAGTAGTTGTTTCAATCTCTCAGTGAAAGGCTCTTTTTCTGCTGATGGTTCGTAACTGGCTACACCACCACTTATGCTGATTTCACCTGCCGGATGCGAAACAAAAGGATGTTCCTTAACCATAAATCTTATTCGTTCAGCTACATTTGCCCCGTTTCTCAGGGCCGTCACCGGAAGGACACAGGCAAATACTTCCCCCCCGTAGCGAAAGACCAAATCTACTTCTCTTAGACAGTCCTTAATCAGAGAAGCCATTTCAAACAGGAGCTTATCCCCCTCCTGATAACCATGTCTCTTATTATACTGATTAAAGTCATCGATGTCAAGCATAATTAGTGATAAAGGATAATGATATCGAAGGGTTTCTTTAATTTCAGAAGAGAGATAGGTCTGGAAAAACCCATAGCTGTAAAGGCCGGTCAGCTTGTCAGTGACCTCAGTTTCCCTGATTTTCCGTTGAAGATTTTCTACTTTTTTCAGGTGTTTATCTTCTGCTTGTCTAACCCGCTCTTGATAATTAGAAATCAGTCCAAAACTAATTGAGTTAAGGCAGCCATCGATTTCTTTAACGGCATCAAGAACATAGATTGTCTCTTCACCATACTCCTCAAGGATAATGGGCATAAGGGTCGTTTTAAAACCAGTCAGGATCTTTTCACTTTCGACCAGATCAATATCAGAAAGACCTTTTTGCTGTTTTATTTTTTCGTTAATCAGGGTGTCCACTAAACTCCTGTCACCTTCAGAAGCCATAAGGCCTACTCCCTGGAGAAAAGACCGGCATTCCTCCTCTAACTCAGCTTTAGGTTTTTTTAGACCTTCTACTACCAGGAGACTCTTGATCCAGGCGCTCAAGATTTCTTCTTCTCTTTTAAGAAGCAGTTCAGAAAGCATAATGACCTCCTTCTAATTGAAAGGCGTTTTTAATTAATTCAATTTGTTCGCCTTTATCTGATTTAGTAACAGCCACGACATCGAAGCGGCAGTCAGCCTTGCCTAAAAGATTTTGTTCCGTGAGATAGTAAAGGGCTACCCTCGATATTTGCCTTTGTTTCCTTTTCCCCACGGCTAATTGTGGAAGACCGTAACTCAGACTTTCTCTTGTCTTGACCTCAATGAAGGCAATATAGTCCTTTTCTCTGCCAATGATGTCTATCTCGCCTAATGCACAGCGATAGTTTTTCTCCAGGATAGTATACCCGCGTTTTTTCAGGTACTTTATGGTCTCTTCTTCACCCTCTTCACCGAGTGCTATTCGCTCCTGGGTCATTTATCGCCTCCACCTTATTTTACCTTTTTCTCTTCCTTAGCGGTAAACATCTTTGCGATGTTTTACTCGATAGATAGTAACCACCTTTGTTTTGTCATCGATTTCATAAAGGACTCGATAATTCCCAATACGGATACGCCAATCAGCCGGCCCTATTTTTTTTATCCCAAAAAGCCTCGGCTCTACCTTAAGAGTTGCAATAGCCTCTTCAATCCTCTGGTAATCTCTGTCAGGGATAGAATCAAGTTCCTTTCTAACCCTGGCTTCATACCTTATTCGATACATCCTGCTTTCTCCTTCGCTCTTTTATATACTCATCAAAATCAAAGAACTCAGAAGCCTCAGCTTTTGCTTTAAGAATGTCCTGAGCATCTTCAATATCCTCCAGTAATTCAACGAAAGCAGGATTTTCCTTTACTCTCTCCCACAGGTTCCTGGAAATTGTTACTACCTCTTCATCTTTTACTACTGTCTGCGGCATCTTTCTATCACCTCCAGTTAATTATCATTATCCCAGATTAAGCAACACGCATCTCAACAGGAACAACTCGAATATCAGCAGAATGTTGCCGGGCTTGCCAAAGATCATAAGCGTTTTGCAGCCTGAGCCAGTGCGGCGCATTCGGCTTGCCAAACGTCATTTCAAGCCGCAACGCCATCTCCGGTGTGACTGTGCCGTATTCGTTGAGTATCTTGTAAAGGGTCTTCCGACTCACACCCAGATGACAGGCTGCTTCGGTAACAGACAACCCCAAAGGCTCAATCACCAGTTCCTTAAGAATCTCGCCCAGATGGGCAGGGTTATGCATGCTCATGGCATACCTCCTCAACAGTGTTATAGTCCCGTAAGGGACGGCTGAAGCTAAGCTTCTTTCAGTCGTCCCTACGGGACTTGGTCTTGGTTGTTGATTGTCCCTGATCCCAGCGATAAATCGCTGGGCTATTATCGGGCGTCCCTACGGGACTTGGTCCAATGGGGCTGAAACGATGATCAAGGCCAGGTCCCCCTTATCTCTTTCCCTATCATTACAACTTCCCGAATATAGGGATTTGTTTTATCAAGGTCAGATTTTCTGAGTGGATGAGGCTCTATTCGTGTATCAACCTTTCGGCCTAATTTCATTAATTCAAATTGAGCGTCAAAGATATCAGGCAGCCATTCTTCAGCAATAATGGCTAAGTCTATATCACTATCTTCCTGGGGATTCCCTTTAGCATAAGATCCGTAAAGATAGACTTGCTCAAATGATATATTATTCTTCCGAAGAAGATCAAGATATTTAATAATAACTTTCATAATCATGCCCGAACTTGTTTTTTGAGCCATAAGCGTAACTCCCTTATCTTGCCAATATTGGTTTCTGTATACTCTTTCGTACACTTCTTGTAGAATTCGTGTTTATAATCTGGATATCGAACATTGAGGTTAAAGGTCGTTACAAGCAATAAGGCGTCCTTTTCTTCCTCAGTCAAAGATAAACCCGTTTTCTCCGCCAATCGAAGTAGTTGGTGTATCCAGGGAGGATTATCGGCCACCGTTTTTACATATACTCAACGCGGGCATAATCTGCGATTTTGTATCTTCTCAACAACTCAGGGCAATTTGGTTGTAAGTTGTAGGTTGTAAGTTACTTATACAACCTACAACCTACAACTTACAACCTATTCAAAATCACTATTTATGGCCGTGCTGAGTATAAGAAGCTGTCAATCAGACTCATCTATTCTCCCAATCTCTGCATAAGTGACAACCATTTCTTTTTTTCAACCTCCAGTCCTTCCCATACCATGTAGTCTCTTTCTATCTGATGAGAATATTTATTAGTTATATTATTCTTTTCCCACGCTTCCTTAAATTCAGAAAAAGACATCCTGTATTTGACTTCAAATTGGTAAATATCTTCTTCACATTCATGCAGTCGCTGAAGTAAATAAACATCAACTAAATTAGAAATTTTCTTGTCAGTAGTGGCGCCATCCATATAATCAAAAAACGTATCCTCTTCAAATCTAAGGGTAAGAGCCAAAGGGTTCAAAGTTCAGGG
>JASEGY010000210.1 GCA_030019105.1 bacterium
GACACAACCTCCCGCAGGTTTGAAACCTGCGGGAGGTTGAACCTGTACTACGTCCTACGTCCCTAATTTGGGATATTTTATTTTTTCCGCGTTTCCCTATTCCTAAAACTGGTTTTAGCCTGCGCAATCTAAAGGAGGTTGCGCCTACCCGACGCAAATCGGCCACTTCAGCTTTTCAGGAAGCGTGACCTAATGGCCGAAACGATGAACATTGCCTACCAGACTACCAGACTACCAAACCACCTAATACCTAATTTAAAGGAGCGAAAGATTATGGATATCGTTGAATTACAAACTAAAACAGTTCAAGAGTTAAGCGGTCTTGCTCGTGATTTGAATATCGAACATATCAGGGGATTAAAAAAACAAGACCTCATATTTTCTATTCTTCAGGCTAAAACAGAAAAGGAAGGATTTATCTTTGGTGCGGGGGTCTTAGAAATTTTGCCTGATGGATACGGGTTTTTACGCTCACCCAGATATAATTATCTCCCCAGTGCGGATGACATCTATGTCTCTCCCTCTCAGATCCGCAGATTTGATCTTCAAACAGGAGATACTGTTTCCGGCCGGGTCCGCCCCCCTAAAGAAACCGAACGATTCTTTGCCCTTCTGCATGTAGAAGCAGTTAATTTTGAAAATCCGGAACAGGCTAATCAACGTATCCTTTTCGATAACCTTACCCCTCTTTATCCTGAAAGCCGGATTGATTTAGAACGTGAATCGGATGAGATTGCGATGCGGATAATGGACCTTTTAACCCCTATTGGCAGAGGACAGCGTGGTCTCATCGTGGCCCCTCCCAGAACCGGAAAAACCATCCTGCTCCAGAAGATCGCTAACTCAATCACTGCCAATAACAGTGAGATTAAACTTATCGTTCTCCTCATCGACGAAAGGCCGGAAGAAGTGACCGACATGCAACGATCAGTAGACGGAGAAGTAATCAGTTCCACCTTTGATGAACCGGCTGCCAGGCACGTCCAGGTAGCGGAAATGGTTATTGAAAAGGCAAAAAGATTAGTAGAACATAAATTTGATGTCGTTATCCTTCTTGATTCTATTACCCGATTAGCCAGGGCTTATAATCAGGTTGTGCCTACTTCAGGTAAAATCCTTTCAGGAGGAGTGGATTCCAACGCCCTTCACCGGCCAAAAAGATTCTTTGGGGCAGCCAGGAATATTGAAGAAGGCGGAAGTCTGACTATTTTAGCTACAGCCCTTGTTGATACCGGCAGCCGGATGGATGAGGTTATCTTTGAAGAGTTTAAAGGAACAGGTAATATGGAGCTTCACTTAGATAGAACCCTGGTGGAAAAAAGGATGTTTCCGGCTATAAATATTAATAAATCCGGAACACGGCGGGAAGAATTACTTATGAAGGATGATGTCTTGCAAAAGGTCTGGCTTCTGCGTAAGGTACTGAATCCTTTAAATCAAGTGGAAAGTATGGAACTACTCATGGATAAAATGAAAGCTACGAAAAGTAATAAAGAATTTCTGGCTTCTATGCAGAGGGGATGATAAATAATTAAGTAGCCGTTCACGGCTTGAAATTAGAAATTGGAAATTAGAAATTAGGGCATCGTTTCAAATCGCTCAAATAGCAGCTTTACACTTTTAAAGTGGAGTGCATGGCCGAGTTTAAATTAGGCTACGCAACTTCTTTGGAGTTAATCCTTTAGGATTTCATTTATGAAAGGCTAAAGCCTAAACTCCCCAAAAGTGTAAACCGATCTCCAACGATTTCCAGGCTGAATGAAACGATGCCGAAATTAGAAAGTATGAAGGCCCAATTTCCAATTTCAGCCTTCCGTGAACGGTTACATAATTAATAATTAATAATTAAGAGCCTCTTCTATCTCTTCCGCGATTTCTTGAGCGGCTTTAACCGGATCTTTGGCTAATCTTACCGGTCTTCCCACAACTATATAGTCTGCTCCATTGCGTATTGCTTCGGTTGGAGTTACACTCCTTTGTTGATCGTCACCTTTAATTACTCCCCATGCAGGACGAATGCCAGGAGTGACCACCATAAAATCCGGCCCGAATTTCTCTTTCACCGCATGCGCCTCTAAACCGGAACAGACAACACCATCGTACCCGGCCGCCTTAGCCATATTTGCCCTTAACATTACTATATCTTGAGGGGTAAGCTCCGGCGAAAATCCCATCTCCTTTAAATTATCTTTATTAAGACTGGTCAAAAGGGTAACACCTAATATCTTAGCCGTTCTATCTTCCCTCCCCTTTACCACCGCCTCCAAAAGGCCTTTCCCTTCATCGCAGTGAACGGTAATAAATTTTGCCCCGTGAATTGAAGCCGCCCGATAGGCGCCACGCACAGTTGCAGGAATATCGTGAAATTTTAAATCAAGGAAGATGTTTACCCCGGATTCCTCTGATTTAATCTCTCTTAAAATCTGAGGACCTACACTTACAAATAACTCTAAGCCTACCTTAAATACCCCCACGTAATCCTTTAATAGATTAATATAATATTTAGCTTCTTTTAAGGTTAAAACATCAAGTGGAAATATTATCCTGTCTTTAGCTGATAATTTCAACTAAAAATACCCCCTATTTCCCATTTCTTACTTCCTAATTTAAGTCCTACTCTATCCTCATCGGCATAATCAGATAGGTATATCTCTCATCCTGAGGTGAAGTAATAACCCCGGAAGTCTCAGAACTAACTAAAGTAATATCTACTTCATCTCCCCTCATATTTTTCAGCCCATCTATCACGTAACCGGGCTTAAAACCTATTTCCATATCCTTCCCTTCCATATTGAACTCCAATTCTTCTCTGGCATCTCCAATTTCAGAAGCAATAGAATTGATCACAAAATTATCTTTACTTATCGAAAACTTTATTATAGTAGAATTCAATAACGAAACCCTCCTGCAGGCATCTAAAAGATCGTCTCTATTTACCTTAACCTTTGTTCGATATTCAGCAGGAATAAATCCTTTATAATTAGGAAATTCCCCTTCTATTAACCTGGAAATAAGCCTGATATTACCCACCGTAAAACCAATCTCTCTTCCGGTTATATCTACCTTTACAGACTCCTCTTCCTCCAAAATCCTGGAAAGTCCTTCCATCGCTTTGGTGGGTATAATCAACTTAACAGGGGTTTTAAAATTTATATCAATATCCTGAGTAATTATAGATAGTCTATGTCCGTCAGTAGCGACCATTTCCATATTCTTTTCAGACAAAGAAAGAAATATACCCTGTAAGGTTGGTCTTAATTCGTCTCTGGAAACAGCAAATACAGTCTTTCTGATCATTTCTTTAAATATAGAAGCAGGTAAAGAAAAAGATTGAGAATCAGTTAATTGGGGAAATTGAGGAAAATCTTCACCAGGTTGACCAAAAAGATGAAAAAGAGCTGTAGGGGTATAAATATTTATCTTATTTCCCTCTTCCTTAGTCTCAAAAGTAATTTCTCCTAAAGGCATTTCACGAATAATATCACTTAATCTCTTGGCTGAAAGGGTAATAGAACCAGGTTCCACTACATTCACGCCTATCTCGCATCTAAGATTTATCTCTAAATCAGACGCCGTCATAATTAATTTATCATCAGAAGATTCAATTAAGACATTAGATAGGATAGAGATAGTAGATTTACCCTCCAAAGGGGCTACTCCTTGAACTAATTGAATTTCTTTAACGATATTCTCCTTATCCACCGTTATTTTCATTATTATTTTACCTCCCTTTTTTTAAATAATTAAATAGTAATAGTAATAAGCCCTGTTAATATGTTTATAACTTACTTAATATCTTTTAAGATAATAAGTTATATATTTAATATCTTGTTAATAATATATCCTGGTTATTAACAAGAAAGATTCTAATTATTTTATTAACAAAATTACTAATATCTTATTCACAAGATTTCAACAAGATACTATCAGGAATCTTTCCTTATCTTATTGATAATTATATTTATATTTTCTTCTAAATTAGAATCTTTCTTAATATCATTCTTTATTTTATTAGAAGCAAAAAGGATAGTGGTATGATCCCTTCCTCCAAATTCTTTTCCTAACTCTGTTGTGGAATAATCGGTCAATTTACGGCAGAGATACATAGCTATTTGTCTGGGCAGGGCAATCATAGCCGACCTTTTTTTACTCTTCATCGTAGACGGATTGAGTCCAAAATGAGCCGAAGTATGCTTCTGGATAGAACTTATCGTTATATTTTTGGCCTTATCCTGTTCCAGAAAATCTTTTATAACTTGATAAGTAAATGATATATCAATATTGCAACGATTAAGAGAAGCCTGGGCAGTGACTTTGGTAAGGGCGCCTTCTAATTTCCTGACATTTGATGTTATCTTTTTAGCAATAAATTCCAGGACATCATTAGGTATGACCACTCCATCGCTTGATGCCTTTTTGCTTAAAATAGCTACCCTGGTTTCAAAGTCCGGTGGTTGAATATCTACCATTAGTCCGCACTCAAATCGTGATCGTAATCTCTCTTCTAAGGAGTTAATCTCTTTAGGAGGACTATCACTGGAGATAACTATCTGTCGTCTGGATTCGTACAAGGTGTTAAAGGTATGAAAAAATTCCTCCTGGATTCTCTCTTTTCCGGCTAAAAACTGGACATCATCAATAAGTAAGACATCTACATTTCGATATTTTTCTTTAAAGACTGTATTAACGGTATTGGCCTGAATGCAGTTGATAAACTCATTAGTAAATTGTTCAGTAGAGACATAACATACTTTATTAGATAGATTTTTAGATAGGACATTATGACCTATCGCATGCATAAGATGAGTCTTTCCTAAGCCGACTCCACCATAGATATATAATGGATTATAAACATTACCCACATTTTTGGTCACGGCACAACAACTGGCATGGGCAAAATCATTACTTTTGCCAATGACAAAGGTATCAAAAGTATATTTTGGATTTAGATATGATTTACTAATAAAATTCTTTTGTATTACCGGTTTTTTTCCGGAAGAAGAAGA
The DNA here is from genome assembly GCA_030019105.1 of bacterium. GTDB lineage: Bacteria > UBA9089 > JASEGY01 > JASEGY01 > JASEGY01 > JASEGY01. Next base: position 5,007 of record JASEGY010000210.1, read on the forward strand.
AGAACCATTATTCTCGTTAGATAGAATAAAATTAAGAGAAACTGGTCTTTTACTCAAGTTGGAAGCAATGCTGTTCAACTCCTGGTAGTGATTATTGATCAACCAATCCTTAAATAATTTATTGGGGACCTCTACTTCTAATGAATCGGAAGTGGAAGATAGGTATCTGGTTGGTTTAAACCAACTTTCATAGGTATGTGGATCCATCTGATTTTGAATCACAGTTAAAGTTTCATCCCAAATATTTGTGATTTCCATTATTTCCCCCCTCTTTGTAAAAGAGTAAGCATTCAGGTATCAGAAGTCAGATACCCTTCTGTCCTCTCTGTCCTCTGACATCTGCTGGCTGAACGCTTACCTAAAAAAAAAGATTTATTCACAGCCTGTTCACAGTGAATTAAACTATTTTAAAATAAAGCCTTATTCCCCCCTTTTTTCTAAGTCATTACAGAAGTTACACACAAAGTTATTCACAATAATAAATAAAATGTAACCCTTTATATTGCATACTGTTGAATATCTTCACCAGTATACTTTTTTAAGTTATTAACAATATCGTATCTTTGAATTAGCAAAGGCCAAACTTTTTTTACGGCTTATCGCAAATTAAGTTACCCACAGAGTTATTCACAAGTGTTAGTAATTTCTAAGTAATGGTATTATTAAGAGTTGAATATATTTATCAGGGTATTTTTGAAAGATTACTGATGTACAGGCTCTCTTTTTTAAGCATCTGATTCTGTAAAATCTTAACCATCGGAGTTAATAAAGTGCTTGAAGTTACCCACAAAGTTATTAACAATTGTTAGTAGTGTGTAAGTATTTTATTATTAGGTTCTTATAAATCGTATTCCGACTTCCTATTTTTAAATAGCCGGAACGATGATCAAGGCCCACTAATCAGTTATCCACAACGTTATTAACAAGCATGAATAACATTATAAATATTTACAATAATTAATGTTGTAAATATCTATCCTGGGATAATAACCTCAATTTTGACGAAACTGCTGATTAGACTTAACTGATTAATTTATCGAAGACTTTACTGTAGAAGCAATAAACTTATTCACAAATTATACACAATAAAGACCTTACATATCTACTACCACCTGGAGGCTATTATATCACACCTCCCTTAAAAAACAAGTCAAAAAAAATAAAAAATAATTTATTTTCTAATAGTTGTATCTTAAATGAGTTACAGCTATAAAAAATATGCGCTTTCTTGCCGGATATTTTACAGGAACATGGTTTCAGAAATAGACGATCATCTACCTTCCTGAGAGGGATATGCTTATCGAAGGGCTACGATTTATAAGTGGGAATACAACTTTTTTGTATTATTTCAACGTGGTTAACAGAGGGATTTAGGGAAGCCGGAAACAAGGACAAAGGGTATCCTCTTCAAATTTAATGGGTATCTGTTGTAAGTTGTAAGTTGTAGGTTCGC
>JASEGY010000211.1 GCA_030019105.1 bacterium
ACCTCTGAACCTGACAACCTGAACGGGTTCTACCATGACTTTTGAAGAGGATACCAAGTTAACACACTTCAAGCGGAATGTCAAGGCTTTTTTCGCACCTTTTTCAAATTCGTGCTACGCAAAGAGAAAAAAATAACACCTCCTGCGACTCAGTTGTCAAACGCTTTACACCAGTTCCCTTCCTGTCGTAGCCATATTCAGTGCGCCGTATTTTACTCCTTTGGTTGATTTCAACCTGTGGGCTAAATCATTTACTTCACTGGCCGTGCCTTTAACAACTACCACCTCCAGACAGTTATCATGATCTAAATGAATATGCTGACTGGAGATAACAAGATTATGGAAGTCGTGCTGAATATCAGTCAGTTTATTGACCAACTCCCGGCGATGGTGGTCATAAACCAGGGTAATTGTTCCAGCCACTTCTTTACCCTCTACCCACTCCCTCTTAACCAGATGCTCTCTGATCAAGTCCCGGATGGCCTCGGAGCGATTGGCATAAGCCTCTTTTTGGATAAGCCGATCGAATCTGCTAAGAAGTTCCTCTTCCACCGAGACCCCAAAACGAACCAAAGAAGACATCTACTCCCTCCCACCACATAATTGTTATTCGATCCAACCCCCACCAACTACCAGGTCATCTTGATAAAAGACTATGGCCTGTCCGGGAGTTATTGCCCGCTGGGCTTCTTTAAATCTTACCTTCAATCTTTCCTCAGACAGAGGAGTAATTACGGCTTCTCCACCCTTATGTAAATAGCGAATCTTAGCTGTGACTTCCATTTGCTCTGTCAATCCCTCTATCGCTACCCAGTTTGCCTCACTAACAGTTAATTCCCGGCTGTAGAGGTCGGCCTCTTCACCTACGACCAGGGTGTTGCTGGATAAATCAAGGGCTAAGACATAGAGCGGCTTGCCGACCGCTATCCCCAACCCCTTACGCTGTCCGACAGTAAAAAGAGCCAGCCCCGGATGCTCACCTAACCTCCGGCCATTTTTATCTACTATTGGCCCGGGCTGGAGGCTATGGACCAATCTTTTCCGGATAAACTCCCGGTAGGTCCCCTCCGGGATAAAACATATCTCCTGACTTTCAGGCTTGTCATGCACATTTAATCTTAGTGACTCAGCTATCTTTCTTATCTCTTTTTTTGTGTATTCACCAGGGGGCATCAGGGCATGACTCAACTGGTATTGAGAAAGGCCGCAAAGGAAGTAGGACTGATCCTTAGTTAGATCAACCGCCTTTCTTATTACATGCCGGTTATTTTGCCTTGAAATCCTGGCATAATGTCCGGTGGCCAGATAATCAGCACCTAATTCTTTGGCTTTATTAAACAGCAGGCCGAACTTTATTTTAGAGTTACAAACCACACACGGATTGGGAGTTCGGCCCTTCAGATACTCATTAACGAAGTAGTCAACTACTTCCTGTTCAAACTCTGTCTTGCAATCGAGGATACGATGTTGAATGCCCAGCCTCTCAGCCACATCCCGGGCATCGGCAAAGGCCTGTAAAGAGCAGCAGGTGTCCGGTCTTTCAATCCGGCAGCTTGAGTTCAGCAGGTCCATAGTGAGACCGATTACTTCATAACCCTCCTCTTTGAGTATCCAGGCCGCGGTAGATGAATCAACCCCACCACTCATAGCCACAGCAACTCTTTTCATTCCGCAGACTACCATTTCTTAGTCAGTAGAAACTAGGTTTCTTGAAGAAACCGGGATGGTTCACCTTACTGTGAAAGCTTGCGGCTAAAAATTATCATTAACTTTCCGGAGTTAATCCTTTAGGATTTCATTAGTTATGAAAGGCTAAAGCCTAAACTCCAGAAAGAACGCAAGGTTTCACAAGAAAATGGACGATTTTTGGACCGTCCCAAGAAACCTGGTTTCTGTACTACAGCAAGTAGATAGGCTGAAGACTGTCCCTAAAAGCCTTCTACCTTCAGTCTATCCACCTGAGTAGTTAAACAAGACTTTTTATCGACTCCGGCAATAAATCCTTTAAATGCGGATATGTCTCAACCAAACGAAAAATATCAGCCAGGTCTTTCTGCCGCTTGCTCTTGCGTCTTTGCTCATCAGAATATGCCCAAATTTTACCTTGCAGGACATCCTCCAAAATGGCCACCTTCATTTCATATCCCATTACTTTCTTGCTTATCGCCTTACCGATAAAAGGCTGATAACGCAGGTCCGTTTGCAGTTGAATTCGGAGATCGGATAGAGGGCTTTTAAGATTCAAACTGTGGGGGAATCTTTTTACGGTAAACATTTTTTCGGCCGCTTTGCTCAGTTTATCTATCGCCCCGGTAACAACTACTATATCCAGATCCAAACTGACGACAGGTTCGGCATAAGCATTTACCGCTAATCCACCAATGACACAATACTCGATTTCTATTTCGTTCACTAAGTCAAGGAATTGCTGTAAGATATCCACTTTTCCATTGGCCAGGCTGTTCATAAATTCTTTTTCCGTCATCACTTCTTCACCTTTAAAAATAGGAAGTAAGAAATGGGAAATAGGGGGATGGTTCAAAAATCGTCCATTTTCTTGTGAAACCTTGCGTTCTTTCTGGAGTTTAGGCTTTAGCCTTTCATAACTAATGAAATCCTAAAGGATTAACTCCGGAAAGTTAATGATAATTTTTAGCCGCAAGCTTTCACAGTAAGGTGAACCATCCCGAAATAGGAAGTAAATCAAGATACTTCCTATTTCCTGATTTCCCATTTCCCATTTAGGAAGTAAGAAATGGGAAATAGGAAGTAAATCAAGATACTTCCCATTTCCTGATTTCCCATTTCCCATTTTCGACTACCTCATTCATACTTCCTGTCCGATACCCCTCCAGATCAAGGGTAATATAAGTGTAGCCCAGCTTTTTGAGCCTATCCACTACTTCATCCTGTTTCTCCAGACAAAGGGGCATCTGTTGTTTATCTACCTCTATCCGGCAGGAGTCATCATAATGTCTCACCCGTACCTGGGAGATTCCCAGGCCTTTAATGTATTCCTCGGCTGTTTCCACTCTCTTTAATGCCTCAGGAGTGATCCGGCGGCCATAAGGAAACCGGGAGGCCAGGCATGCTGCCGGGGGTTTATCGTGGGTAGGCAGCCCCAGTTTTTTTGACAGGTCCCGCACCTCACCCTTAGTCAATCCAACTTCTTCCAGTACCGACCGTACCCCAAATTCCTTAGCTGCCTGTCTGCCCGGCCGGAAGTCAGAGGTGTCAGAGGCATTTGAGCCGTCCAGAATATAGTTTAAACCTTCCTGGCCGGCTATCTGAGCCAGTCTGTCGAACAGGTCTCTTTTGCAGAGGTAGCATCTGTTTGGGGGATTCTCAGCAAAGTCGGGCACATTCAATTCATCAGAGTCAATAAGCAGATGTCTTACGCCCAGTTTTTCGGCCATTGTCCCGGCAGCTTCAAGCTCGGAAGCCGGGTAAAGAGGGGATCGAGCCGTAACCGCCAGCGCCTTTTTCCCCAGCACATCTTTAGCGACCTTAAGCAGCAGGGTAGAATCCACCCCCCCGGAGTAGGCTACCAAAACACTTCCCATCTTCAGCAGGAGCGCCCTCATTTGCGCCAGTTTTTCTTCAATATCCAAGCTCGATTTTATCTCCGGTCTTGACCTTTCCACCTGAAATCACCTCGGCAAATATCCTATCTCTTGGCCTATCGCGGCCTCTGGCCAATTTACCACAAAGGACATAAAGGACAGAAAGGACAGAAAGGACAGAAAGGACACAAAGGACACCAAAAAATATCGACCGTATGTTCTTTGTGGGCGATGATTATTGCCCTCTTTTCTTTAACAATTCCGCCATCTTTTGGCCTGATAAAAGCATCCCGCCAAATATCGGTCCCATCCTGGGGCCGCCAAAGACCGCATTAGCGGCCATGCCGGCGACATAAACCCCCGGATAGACTTCTTTTGTGTTCTCGATAATGGCGTATTCGCCAAGGTCCGCCCACATTGGTTGTTCCCCTACTAAATCGCCTGTGTCAGTATAAAGCTTCCGGCCGATTTTGCGGACAATTATTTTGGCTACCTCTGCGGCATGACCGGTAGCATCAATAACAGCCCCTGCCCGGATAGTGAGCGGGTCAACATGGAGATTGGCCAGCCCAACCGCACTCCAGTTCAACACCAGGCCGGTAACCTGCTCCCGCCTGATCATTACATCCTCAACTGAAATAAGATTAAACACCTTGACTCCGGCCTGGATGGCTGAGGAACATAAATTGCAGACGGTTTCTAAGGAATCGGTCAGATAATAGCCTTCCTGGTACTTAGTTGTTCTTATCTTGAACTCCTCTAATATCTTGAGGGATTCTTCCTGGAAAACACACTTGTTGTACATCATGCCTCCGCCCCACATACCACCGCCAATAGACAGTTTGCGTTCAAAGAGGGCTACCTGCATGCCCTGTTGAGCCAAATAATAGGCGGCGGTCAAACCGGCCGGCCCGCCACCGGCAATGGCTACATCTACTTCCAGTGAGTCAACTAAATCCTTGCTCCAGCTTTCGATAATTGCTTTTGAAATAGTTATATCATCTAATTTCACCTGAATACCTCCTTTTTCGATTTCGGATTAAGGACGCAAAAGACGCAAGGGACGTAAGGGACGCAAAATCCGCAATCCAAAATCCGCATTCCGCATTCCGCATTCTGCATTCTGCATTCCGCATTCTGCATTCCGCATTCCGCATTATTAAAAAAGTATCTCCATCGCCTGATAAGGACAGGCCTTAAGGCAGAGGCCGCAAACTATACAGCGCTCAGAATCGAATGAAACCTTCATTCCAGTCCGGTCAATGCTCAAGGCATGCGAAGGACAAAGGGGGATGCAGGCGGTACAGTGAGTACACTTCTCTTCATTCCACCTTACATCCTGAGCTAAGGGCTGAATGGTTACGCCTAATTCCTTAAGGTAGTTCAGCCCGCTATGCAGGTTAGCCTTTTTACCGCTTATTTCTACTACCAACCGGCCTTCTTCATTAGGGTCAATCTTGGCGCTCAGGATATTGATCATCAAGTCGTAGTCCTTGATCAACCGGTAAGTAACCGGCTGTTCCACCGCTTCTTTAGGAAATGTCAGGACCACTCGTTTCTTAATCATAGATTGTACCTCCTAAGGGTCTTTCTTTCAATGGCTTGAAACTGATGTCCGAATCAATTGACGGAAGATTTTGCACGGGCTCAGTCAATAAAAATTCACCTTTTGTAATCCATTCTTTGAGTGTCCGGGCTATTTCCCTGGCCTTGACATAGCTTGAAATTCCACCCGTCGCAACTTCTTTTCCATCTACAATTATCTGGCCGCTTTTAAGCTGGGCATAATTCACCTCAGCCAAACTGCCTTCTCTTGTCGGGGGATAACTGTAATCTACCACCTGGGTATATATCTCCTCATCCTTTACGGCAGTATACCGGCATATTTTTTCATTGAGGATAGGAATGGGGACGCCGATGCCTACGGCTAAAGTAACTCCATAGCCGGTTATACTTACCCCCCGTAACCATTCGGGCTTCATAAGTTTCAGGTCACCGAGCAGGGCCAGGGTTCCGGCCAGAGTCCTGGGGACATCATTTTCACCCCGCAAAACCCCTGGATTGTGTTGTGTCCCCTGCCAAACAACATAACCTGTTCCCCCGCCTAAGAATATCCTCGTCCCAAGACCAATGGTCAGGTAAAGCGGGTCATTTAATAAAGGGGAAAGTTGACCGGCGCTGCAGTAGTTGGCATTACCCAGTTTGGGCTGTAGGACTCCCATGTAGGTATAGATAACTTTATTTGAAAGATTAACGGCTACCGGGTAGTTCTGATAGGCATTCCTCGGATTGAACAGCACGGCCTCATTCAGGTCTTTGATATTGATCCAGGTCTTAAGCTCTTTTCTGGGGTAACAGTCTGTGCCGTAAGAGATGGCCTTCATGCGAATATCTTTCCCGGCCACCAGCTCTTCGATTACATGCCCGCCGCCATACTTGAATGTTCCCGGATAAATGGTATTAGCCGGATCATCTTTCGAAAGCTCAGTGGCACCTAGATAGACGTCTACGGCAGCTATCCCGGCATAAGCGAGAACATCATTCAGCCAGACCTTCTGGGCCTTGATCTTTGGCCTGGAATGACCAAAGTTGAAATAGGCCCCGGAAGAACACATGGGGCCAAAAGTTCCGGTCGTAACTACATCCACCTCTTTGGCTGCTTGCTTAACCCCTTTCTTGCCTACCAGATCGATAATCTCTTCCGCCGTTACCACCACGGCCTCGCCTTTTTTGATTCGCTCGTTAATCTCAGCAATTGTCTTCGCCATATCTTTTACCACCTCCTCGGTTAGGTCATTTAAAAATAGGAAGTAAGAAATGGGAAATAGGAAGTAAATCAAGATATAGCTCTTAAGATAAATATTTTGGGGTAAGCGAATTCAAGATAGGCTA
>JASEGY010000212.1 GCA_030019105.1 bacterium
CCTCTAAACCTGACAACCTGAACGGGTTCTACCATAACTTTTGAAGAGGATACGACAATGCCCTTTTTCTTAAGCACTACAATTGATAGCCAACCCCAAAATCTTTTTCTTAAGCACTATACAACTTACAACTTACAACAGATACCCATTAAATTTGAAGAGAATACGATGTTGCAGGATAATACCCTAATATCCTATTGTGCGGGCAGAAACCAGGTTTCTCCAGGAAACCTGGTTTCCGGATGCACAGACTACCGGACTGGTGCGGCTGAAGATGGGGCAGAATCAGAAGGGAACGTCATCTGCTTCCGGATGTGGTGGAGTCAGATCTTCCGGAGCCATAGCAGTTGTGCCCGGATTCTCTCTGGGCGGAGCAGACTCTGCTCTCTGGTCAGTAGCAAGTTCTCCATAAGTGCTTGATTTTTCGACACTTAAGTTTTTCGCAGTTCAGACGCAATCGCGTAGAGAAAAGGCTTTAGTTTCAACAACTTACAGAGTATTCATTCTGGGAAAAGCTGAGAACTTACTGCTGTCCAGCTGCTCTGATCTCTGTGTCTCCCCGGCTGCCCAGGAATTGAACAGAATTGGCTCTTACTTCGTATCCTGCTCGTGGAGTACCGTCATTAGCGGTCCAAATTCGGGGGCCGCCCGTTTGCGGGTCAGATTGCAAACGACCCTCCACCAGAACCTGTTTCCCCTTACTCAGGTATTGGTTGCAGGGTTCGGCCTGCTTGCCGAAGACCGATACCTTGAACCAGGTTGTCTCCTTACGCCGTTCCCCTGTCCGAGCATCATTCCACTGCCGGCCGGCAGCAACAGAGAAGTGGGTGACAGCATCACCGCTGGGCAGATAGCGCATCTCCGGGTCACCGCCCAGATTGCCCGCAATAATAATTTGCTGATACATAGTTCTTCTCTCCTTTCTTAAAGATGAATGGTAAGCATTCAGCCGTCAGGTGTCAGAAGTGGCTTCTCCGCGATTTATTGAGAGGATACGTTTCGGCCACTTAGATGTAGGGTGGGCTTTGCCCACCGATTCTTATCTGCCGCCAATATTTTTAAGGTGATGCCTACCCCTTTACCCCAGAGTTTACCAAATTTTGGCAGTCTTGTCAAGAAAATCTCACTTTGTCCCCGGTTTTCCCATTTTAACTTCTTTGGGGACGTGGAAAAAAATAATATACCCAAATTGCAGCTGCTCAGCCGTGCAAAAAGAGGAACACAGATTTCACAGATTATATAGATTTCACAGATTGTCTTGGTGGCCTACTTGAGTTGAACAGCCGTGTGATCTCTATTAGAATTAGAGAAGTTGGTCTCTACCAGTCCTACCGAGATAAGTCCATACGCTTATTCGCTTAAGCTTAGTTATTTCAACTCAAGTAGGCCACCAAGGAATAATTATTGACATTTTAATTAAATGTTGTATACTAAATATTGTTAGACGTCATGCCTGAATCTGAATACGTGCGCCACGACGACAAGGCAATGGAAGTTAAGATGAAAGCGGCCTTGATCATCGTTTGGGCCACGGCGAGAAATTCAGACATATGCAATGTAGCGGCAGGGCTTGTCCCTGCCTAATAGCGACCACAAGGGTCGCAGCTACACCTCTTCGCTCTGCGGTAAAATGGCCGAAACGATAATCAAGGCCATGAAAGCAAAGGTAATAATGAGACAGGGGAAATCTTCTTTTAAAGCAGTAGGTTATTTATGCCTGCTTTCTTTATTTATCGTATGTCTTGAAAGCGTCCATCATACCTGTGGCGAGCATTATTCTCATTTGTGCTACTCTGATTCCTCTGATAATGAGGGAGAGCCAGAGCATTCCTGTCCTGGGTGCTGGTGGGGTCAAAACGGCCAGGCAATCGCTGCTCTTATTCTGGATTCTACCCCTACCTTCTTCCCAAGTTTAGCTTTTTCCCTACCATGCCGGTTTTTCCCCAGCCAACCTATTAAGTTACCATCAGCCCGCGGCCCTCCTCCCCAGGACCAATCAACTCAAGCTTAACGAAACCTAATATTTAGGGCAGGACAACTGTGCCTGCCTAAAGAAACAGAGGCCTTGATCATCGTTTCGGCCAGTTGGGATAGAGTCCACTGTCCACCCAGTCCATACTGTCTACAGAGTCCACAGTCCACAGTAAGGTAGCGCGCAGGCTATTAATCGTCGGCCGTCTTAAAATGGCCGAAAGGATGACCATCGCTGAAGCAGAGAAGGCTCTCGGATAGAAAAGAGTTGTAATTCCAATAGATATGATGAGCGATTTTATCCGAGAAGCCTCAATAAAATAATCGGAGGTGTCAAAAGTGAAAAAACTACTAAGGGGATTTCTGTGCCTTTTTATGCTCTACGGAGGAGATGTGTTTGCTGAGGAGAGCGAGGATGTAATGACCACGCCTGCCGCCCCACAGGGGATGCGCGGCGCTCCCCTTAATCTACCGGATATCAGCGTTATCGGTGATATTGCTGGCAAGGTAACCGACAACAAAGAAGACGAAGACCGCAACAGCGTCCACATTAGAGAGATAGAGCTTGCCTTGCAAGGGTTTTTATACCCCCGGATGCGGGCGGATGTCTTTCTGGCTATGCATCGACATGGAGACCATGTGGAGGCGGAGATTTGTGAAGCCTACGTCAGTTTTTTGCAGGTCCTTGGAGATTTAAGCCTCCAGGTTGGTAAGCCGCATATTAACTTTGGGAAGATAAACAAGATTCATCAGCATCACAGGCCATATATTGACCAGCCGCAGGTTATTACCAATTTCTTCGGCGCTCATGGCCTGGTAGGAGAAGGGGGCAACTTGAGCTATCTCTTACCCTTGCCTTTTTTCGCTCAGCTTGATGTTGGGGCCTGGCGAATAGAAGGCCATCACCACCATCACGAGGAAGAAGAAGAGCCTGAAACGGCCCGGGTCGTCGATGTAAATGGTGATACCGTAACCGTAGCTGTTCAGAAGGAGCACGAGCACGAACATAAAGAATTCGGGCTAAGAGATGAGGTCTATACCACCAGGTTGTGGCTCTCTTTCCCACTCACAGATGAGTCTGAGTTGGAAGTAGGAATGAGTGGTGCAAAAGGAAGAGGCGCCCATTACCAGGAGCATCTGGATAATGCCAGGGTTTATGGGGTGGATGTGACTTACAAGCTCTGGCCTTCTGCCCACAGCCGTTTAATCTTCCAGAGCGAATGGCTGCATCTGGAAAGGGAAATCCCTCCCGGCACTTTAAAAAGGGATGGCTTCTACACCTTGCTCAATTACAAGTTCGATAAATACTGGGATGTGGGGTTAAGATATGATTATGCCGAGAGCGCCTGGCCACCGCTTGATGAGGCCGGGGATGAATCCTCGACGTCTTTTATCATCACCCGAAGCCTGACCGAAACGACTGCACTCAGAGCCCAGTACAAGCACAATAGCGATTCAGAGAATGAGGTTTATCTCCAGATCGCTTTTGGCATAGGGCCGCACAGCCATCCGCTGGAGTAATAGAAGACAGAGGACAGATTAACTCTGACTTCTGACTTCTGAAATAGGAGGTGGAAAATGAGCAGGATAAAAGTAAAACTCCTGTTGGTGCTTTGCGCTGCCTTTCTCTCGTTAGGCAGTTACACCTATGGGGCAGTCAAGATAAATGTGGTCACTACTACTACGGATTTAGCTGATCTGGCTAAGGCAGTTGGTGGTGACAGGGTCAAGGTCGTGAGTTTATCAAAGGGAAATCAAGACCCGCATTTTGTCGATCCAAAACCGAGTATGGTTATGAAGCTGAAAAAGGCCGATCTGCTGGTCAAGGTAGGTATGGACCTGGATATGTGGGCAGATGGCCTGATTGCGGCTGCCAGAAACTCAAAGATTATCTATGCTGCTAAAGGATATGTTGATACTTCCGTAGGCATTGAGCGATTAGAAGTTCCCAAAGAGAAGATTGATGCCGGTATGGGGCATCTCCATATTCACGGCAATCCCCATTATCAAACTGACCCGGCAGCTGCCGGGCCAATGACCAAAAACATCCTTGATGGGCTTTGTCGAATATCTCCCAAAGATGGCGAATATTTTAAGCACAACCGGCAAGAATATCTCACCAGGCTTGATGAAAAGATGGACACATGGACGGCGAAAATGGCTAAGTTTAAGGGGGCCAATATCGTCACCTATCACAACTCCTGGCCTTACTTTGCCAGGCGATTTGGGTTAAATGTGGTCGAACATATCGAACCTAAACCCGGCATCCCTCCATCTCCGGCTCATCTGGCTAAATTGATCAAGGTGATGAAGGAAAAGAAGGTAAAGGTGATCCTGGTAGAGCCTTACTTTCCTTTGAAGGCTTGCAGGATGGTGGCCAAAAAGACCGGGGCAAAGGTACTGATCTTTCCTCCATCAGTGGGCGGAATAAAGGAAATCAAGACTTACCTGGAGTTGTTTGATTACAACATCAATCAGTTAGTTGAAGCTTTGTCAGAATAAGTGGGGACTGGGAACTGGGGACTGGGAACTGGGGATTAGGGACTGTTGGTTATTTATCCAATCCCCAAACCGGTCTTGTTCATCGTTTGGGCTGCCAGGCCGGCTCGGCCCAGATAGAGTCTACAGTCCACACAGTCCATAGAAGGTAACTCGCCGTGGACCGTAGCTGAAACGATGAACAAGTCCCCCCAAATCCTTGGAGGTGATCAAAATGCTTGAATTAATGACTCTGCCGTTTTTGGCCTGTCTTATCCTGACGGGTATTTACACTTACTTTGGTATCCATGTAGTAGAACGTGAGGTAATCTTTGTTGACCTGGCCCTGGCCCAGATGGCCGCTTTAGGTGGGGCATGTAGTTTGCTTTTTGGTATTGAACTGGAGCACCCCTCAGTGTATCTGATTGCCTTTGGTTTTGCCGCCTTTGGAGCGGGCATCTTTGCCCTGACCAGGATGAAGGAAGCCCGGGTTTCTCATGAAGCCATTATTGGTATTGTCTATGTGGTGGCTGCTGCTGCCGCTATTCTGGTTCTAAACCGGACACCTGAGGGGGCGGAACATATCAAGGAGATGCTGGTTGGAGGCATCCTCTTTACTACACCGAAGGAGGCGCTGGTTATATTTGGCTTAGCTGTATTAATTGGGCTCTTCCATTTAGCTTACCGCAGACAATTCCTGCTCATCTCCCTTTCTCCTGATGAGGCCCGTCAGAAGGAGATGTCAATCAGGCTATGGGACTTTCTGTTTTACCTCACCTTTGGCTTGATAGTTACGGTCTCTGTTCGGATAGTGGGCGTCCTGTTGATTTTCTCCTATTTAATCATTCCGGCGGTATGCGCTATGTTTTTGGCAGAGAAGTTTGGAAAGCGGCTGATAATTGGCTGGATAATTGGGGCGCTGGCAAGTCTGGCGGGTCTTTATGCCTCCTGTGCCTTTGATTTCCCCACCGGAGCCTCGATTGTTTGCAGCTTTGGGGTAGTGCTGGTGATAGTAGCCAGTGCAAGGGAATATAGAAGACGGTTTACGTAGTCGCTGTCATAGAGGGAATATAGAAGACGGTTTACGTAGTCGCTGTCATAGAGGGAATATAGAAGACGGTTTACGTAGTCGCTGTCATAGCAGGTAACTGTAAAGGGAATATAGAAGACGGTTTAGGAATATAGAAGACGGTTTAGGAATATAGAAGACGGTTTACGTAGTCGCTGTCATATAAGTTTATGGGCATTGTCCATCGTTTGGGCCATTGGAACAATTTTGTAGTGGTCGAGCTTGCTCGACATTACGGCAGAGCAAGCTCTGCAACTACAAAGTGGCCGAAACGGTGATCTGTAGATTGCGGATTGCGAATTAGTGTAGCGCCAAAGAAACCAGGTTTCTTCAAGAAACCTGGTTTCTTGAATGCGGAGGCAACATGATTACTGCTAAAGAAGAAGTCCGGAAAATACTCGACCAGGTTCCGGATGATGTATCCTTTGAGGATATCCAGTACCACATCTATGTTTGTCAGAAGATTGAACGGGGGCTGAAAGATATTGAGGATGGCCATGTGTTCAGTCAGGAAGAGATTGAGAGGCGGATGTCCAAATGGCTCGAAAGGTAAAGTGGGCCAAAGCAGCCTGGAACGATCTTGAAGAGGTTTCGGACTATATCGCCAAAGATTCTTCGTACTATGCAGCAGCATTTGTTCGCGAGGTGCGTGATGCTGCCCGTTCTTTGGCCTATTTGGCAAAGCGATATCGCGTCGTGCCCGAGTTTGGTGATCCAACCGTCCGCGAACTTTTTGTAAGGAGATATCGCCTGATCTATCAGGTAACAAAGCAGACCGTATACATTATTGGTTTCATTCATGGGGCGGTTTCCCGCAGCTCAGTTCTGTCGTTAGTCGCCGCCAAATGAGACAGAGTTCTGCTTGAAAACATATACTCAACGCGGGCATAATCTGCGATTTTGTATTTTCTCAATAACTCAGGGT
>JASEGY010000213.1 GCA_030019105.1 bacterium
CATAGCCTATCTTGAATTCGCTTACCCCAAAATATTTATCTTAAGAGCTATAGTATCACATCGGACGAGTCCCGACGAAAGCTACCTATTACCTTAGTGGTTGCTTAGCATAAGGAGGAACTTATGAAACCCATCTTTGAATTTGGCAAACCAGTTATTGGGCGAGAGCTTATTGGCCGTGAGAAGGAAGTAACGTCTTTGCTTGCCTATGCCCTGGGAGGCCAAAGTGTCATTCTTAGCGCCCCTCGTAGATTTGGAAAAACATCTATCTTACTTGAAGTCCTTAGGCGGGCAAGAGAAGAAGGATTTGCAGTGGGATATCTTGACATCTTTGAGGCTGTCTCTTTAAGAGAGCTTTCCGAAAAGATTGTTGAAACCCTATTAGCTAATGATAAATTATCGGCCAGAAGATTTCTTTCTCTCCTCAAGAAGGATATAAAACAGGCTGTCTCAATGTTAGAGTTTAAGACAGTCTTAAGTGATTATGAGTTCATCTTAAGCTTCTCCTCTCAGGAGACAGAAGAGGTGGGATTATTTGATGACACCCTGAATTTTATAGAAGAGTATGGCCGAAAGAAAAAAGGAAGGTTAATCTTTGTTATCGATGAATTCTCTGATTTAGTGAAGTGGAACTCAAGACTCCTTAAGAAGATGCGATCCAAGTTTCAACGACACCAAAATGTCACCTACCTCTTTGCTGGAAGTCACGAGAGCATGATGAAGGACATCTTCACTAAAAAGAGCTTTGCTTTCTATGGATTTGGGTTGATGATGGAACTTGAACCAATTCCAGAGAGGGAACTTACCGAATACCTGTATTCTAATTTTATTAAGGCAGGTTTTGAGGTTTCAAGAGAGACGGTCTCTTTTATGGTAAGCAGGACATCATCCCATCCACACTACACCAAGATTTTAGCGCAGCAGATAGTAGATTTAACCAGTGAAGAAAAGAAAATAGATCAGGATGCAGTGGATGAAGCATTTCAGATAGCCCTCTTAGGAGTTAAGGGAGAACTGGATAAAGAGTGGGAAGATTTGGCCAAGGCCCCTCTTCAGCGAAAGATCATCAAGATTCTGGCCAATGAGAAAGGCTTGCCTTACCGGAGTAAGAACTTGAGGGAGAAGGAGAAGAGACAACTATACTTTGCCCTTACAGAGTTAGAGAAGAAGGGGATTATAAGGAAAGGCGGGAAGGGGAGATATGTTTTCTACAACCCTTTCTTTGAAGGGTATATAGAACTCTTGGATAAGGGAGCAAGAGCATAAAAAATGGGCGTTGTTTTCAGCCTTCAGCCTATCCACCTGAAATTCGCGATTAACCCGTGAGTGGCCGGAACGATGGACATCGCCAGGATTTCTATACCTATACATCTCAGGACAGTTGCGATACTGAAATCGTTAGAGAATCAGCTCGATGGGGGGGTAAATGTATTGCCTGTCACTGAGATTTCCAAAGTAGGTCTTGAGAGCCCTAAAATGGCCTTTTGATTTCTGGACACTTTCCGGGATGTCGGGCTGGCTTGGATTGTATGGGTTTGATTAATCAAAAAATTTAGGGGGTGTTGGGTAATTTAGGGAACGTTGGTGCAGTCTTGGTGCCAGGCACTTTCTGCACCAACGTCCCCCATGTTGCCCGATATTTTCTATAATGTTGTCTATTCTCCCAGTGAGCAAATGTGAGAATCCTGGTTTGATGTGAGAAAGAAATGGATATCCTTGAAAAGATAAAACAGCCTGAGAACCGTAAATTTGAGATTAAAAGGACACTGCCTTCTAAGTCAGAGTGGTTAAAAGTCATTGTTTCTTTTGCCAATGGCGCCGGAGGAGAGTTGATTTTAGGTGTGGATGATAAAAGCAGAAAGGCGGTTGGGATTGAAGATATTTTTGAGCTGGAAGAGAAGATATCTAATACCATCCATGATAGTATTCGTCCAGGTATTTCTCCCTATATTCAAAGTATCAATGTAGAGAACAAGCAGGTGCTTTCCATTCAGATTCTTTCCGGACCACAGAAACCCTATTATCTTGCTTCAAAAGGGATCGAGAAAGGTACTTATGTCCGTATCGGGTCAACCAACAGGCAAGCCGATCTATCTACCATTTTCGAGCTTAAGCGACAGGCGTCTGGGATGTCTTATCTTGATCAGATATATTTTGCAGGAAGTGAAGATTCCGCCAGTAAGGATGCATTGGTTGCCTTTTTTACCAAACACCTTGACATCAAAGCGCCTGTGCGGGATCACTTCCTCAATTACTTGCTACTTAAGAAGAATAATGGGGATATCTTTCCTACTTTCTTGGGGATAATACTTTTTGGCCGGGAAGATGCCTTTGGGTTAAATGAGTTTGATTACTCACATATCAAAGTAGCAAGATATAAGGGTATGGATCGGAGGGAAATCTTGTCTTCTCAAATCTTTGAACCCCCACTTGGACTTAAGATAGATAAGATTATTGAATATACCTTAGGTGAACTTCCTATGACTCAAAGATTAGAAGGCGCAACAAGAAAGCAAGCGCCGCTTTTGCCTGCGTTTGCTGTCAGAGAAGCAATCATTAATGCTATTGTCCATCGCGATTACAGTTTAAGGGGGTCTTCTGTGCAGGTAGACATCTTTGATGATCGCTTAGAGATAGTAAGTCCCGGGGTTCTTCCCGGCAACCTAAGTATTGAATTGCTGGGGCAGGGCATTTCAGAAATAAGAAACAGGAGTCTTGTCCGTATTTTTCGGCATGCCGGTTTTATGGAGGAGTTTGGCAGTGGAATTGCCAGGATGATTCAAGAGATGGATATGGCGGGTAAGCCAAACCCTGAATTTTTGGAAAAAGGGGCCTTTTTTTGTGTAACCCTGAGGATGAAACCACAGCTTGCGGTAGACTTGCAAGAAATATATCAATTGTGCAGATCAAAAGGGCAATTATCCTCTTCTGAAGTTGCAAAGCAAATAAATATCCATCAAAATACAGCGATTAAGAAATTACAGTCCCTTGTAAAATTGGGACTTATAGAAACAATTGGTTCAGGAAAAAATACTGGCTACAGAGCTAAAATATTTGGCTGATCAGGTGGCTAAATCTAAGCTGGACTGATTTTAAGATTGGTGAGGTGGAATAAGATGAGAGTAGTTGCTCAACACTATGTGGGATATTATCTGGATGGTGTCTTCCAGCCGTTTTTCAGAATGAAATGGAGGAATTTGGGGGGAAGACTATATATCTGGCATGTGGTGGAGAGACTAAAGAAATGTAAAAGAATAGACGAGGTTATCCTCTATACACAGGATACTATTGAAAATAAAGAGGCCATTAAATTGGCTCAAGAATATAATCTAAATTTGCGATGTATTGATCCTCCACTGAACTGGGAGACATGGCTGAAATGGCAGTACTCATTGAATGCAGATATCGTGGTTAATGATGCTACTCCATTAATTGATCCATCTACTTTAGATTCAATGATAGATTATTTTATTGAGAAAGACCTGGATTATTTACAAAATGAAGATACTTCAGTTGGTCTTATATTTAAAACCAAGATATGCTCAAAGCTTTATGAACTTGGGAAAGATAATTATGTTGGTACTTGGCCAAATATTGTAAAAGAAAGGAAGGATTTATTTAAAAGTGAGGTTTTTGGTAAATTAAATGAGCTAAAGTTCTTAGGGCAAGATTTCCTGAAGTGGCATTTTCCATTAAGAAAGATTTATAAAAAATTTTATAAACCTGATGAGATTGTAAATCTTAATGAGGTGATTTCATGGTATGAAAAGGAACCCGAATGGTTTGAGCTTTTGGCTGAAAGTCAACTTGAAATTGAGGTGACTAATGATTGTAATCTAAAATGTATTATGTGTCCTCGAACCTCAAATATGAAGCGGGAAATTGGCTATATGGACTTTGATCTTTTCAAAAAGATTGTAGATAAATCAGAGACTTTTAGTATTCACTTCTCTGGACTTGGTGAACCATTGTTCCATCCTCAAATAAAGGAGATGTTTGCTTATGCGAAAGATAAGGGGCTTGAAGTTGGGCTCTGGACAAATGGTTTAAATTTAGATGAAGAACTTTCAAAAGATATTATAGAAAAAGAGCTTCTGGACTATATTATCTTTAGCCTTGATGCAGCCACTAAAGAAACTTATCTTAAAGTTAAAGGAATTGATGCCTTTGATAAAGTGGTAGAAAACATTACAAGATTTTTAGAGTTAAAGAAGGAATTTTTGAAAAATGAGCCAAAGAGATATATGGCAAGAAAGCCATTAGTAGGGATTCAAATACTTAAGATGAAAGAAACTGTTCAAGAGATAGAGCAGGTAATGGACAAATGGAATTTTCAAGAAAGGGCAAAAGAGATGATCGATTACAGAAATCGTGTGCAAAAAGATCCAGAGGTAAATGTTGGGTTATGGGAAACACTTTATGGTAAATTTCTCCCAGTTGAGCATGCAATTATTGGCCATTTCAATAATTTCTGTGGTCGGATTGAAGATAGAAGTACAATGGATGTTACTCCTTTAAAGAGGTTTCCTTGTCGGCAACTCCAAGGTGGATTCTCTGCTTTGTGGAATGGAGATGTAATCCTCTGCAGACAAGACTTTGATGGGGAATACGTTCTTGGTAATCTGAGGGATGAAAGCATAGGTGATATTTTAGAAAGACAAAAGCTAAAAGACATCTGGCAGGCACATAAGGATGGAGGATACGATAAATTACCCCTCTGCAAAGATTGTAAAGAGTGGTATTATAATCTTTATGCCTGATGGCAAAATCAAAATAAACGGAATCGGAAGAATGTCAAATGTGGCCTTGATTATCGTTTCGGCCAATAGCAAGCTTTCGGGAAGGTAAGGTTGCAAGTCTCACTGTCCGAAACGATGAACATCGCCGTTTTGCACTTCTCCAAACTCGAAACCAGAAACTCGAAACTGAGACAATGGCCCAAACGATGATCAACGCCGATACGACTATGGATGTGTTTTTGCCGACTGCAAATGGAGTATTAACAATCTTAAGGAGGGAGTATGCTGATGGCTGAAACACTTGGTTCTTTGTGCGATAAATTAACAATCGTCAAGCTCAAACAATGGCACTCCGAAGATCCAGAGCGTCTCAAAAGTCTTGAGGTTCAGGAAAAACAGCTTCAGGCTGAGATTAATGAATTCATTGCCGCTACAATTTCAGGACAGATTCCACTGGAAAGGCTGACATTTTCTGCAAATAAAGTTTACAAACAAGAAGGTAACATCGTTTCTGAAGTAATCGGAAGTATCGGAGAAATCTTCTCCAATCTTGCCAATGTTAACAGCTCATTATGGCATAAGCAGGAAAAGGTTTATGAATTTGAAAAAGTTCCGCAGGAAGAAAAGGATGAGGTTGTCAAACGGCTTGCCCTGCTCAATCTTGAACGTAATAGTTGTATTGATCAGATTGATAAGCAGTTTCGCTCTCTTATCAAACAACGGAATAATGCGGGTAATCACACTCTACTACTTTGATTTAGACTATTTCGCCCAGAAGAGGCTGTGGGATAATAGCTTGGGGTGGAATCCCAAGTAGTAGGGGACAATACCCATCCGCGCCCTGGAAGGGCGCTGGTAAGTCGGTGGATATCCAGGTTCCTGGGATTTCATCCCAGGCTATTTTCCTCTAGCCACTATGGGGCCAAATAGTGAAAAAACTGAGTAGTTACCATAATCAAAGTAGTAGCGGAGGAGCACCTAATAATGTCAGAACCCAAATATTACGCAGAATATAATACAGATATGATAATTAGAGAAAAATATTTCCCAGATTTTAATTATAAAGGAATTATGGTCGAAGTCGGTGGAGCAACTCCAGAATTTTTGTCCATGTCTAAACATTTTAAGGACTATGGGTGGAGAACGATTATAATTGAGCCCAATCCTATGTTTGTAAAGAAACATAAGTCTGCTGGTAATGAGGTTTATGAATACGCATGTTCATTCGAAGATAAAGACAATATTGACTTTTTTGTTGTAAGTCAAGAAGTTAATGCATATGGAGGCGTAGTTACAGACCATTCCTTTTCTTCTTTAAGATTAAAAGAAGATTATTTGACTAAAACTAATTTTATTCCCACATCATCAAATTCAAAACTTATAAAAGTAAACGTTAGAAGATTAAATACAATATTATCTGAATTAAAAATAAATAAAATTGATTTACTGTCCATTGATACTGAGGGATGGGAGATTGAAGTAATGAAAGGTTTTGATCCTAACAGAATCGAATGTAGCGTAATTGTTTTAGAAAATTTTACTCATGAAGATTCATACATAAAATATATGGAATCAATCGGTTATTTTATAGATAAAATAGTAGATTACAATTATACTCGACAGTTAAAAGTTCTCCGTAAGCTATTGGTACTGTTGACTTTTGCAGAACTGCCCGTCATTAAAGGTAAGTGGCCTATT